>JANMGF010001050.1:0-4788 GCA_031374535.1 Polyangium sp. (in: bacteria) | reverse complement strand
CACCGACGCCGTCCCCAACGGTCACGAGACCCCGCAGCAGGTCTTCGGCGAAGTGCTTTACGAGATCTACTATCGATTCCTGGAGACGGAGGACGAATACTTCGACTATGCGCCCGCGCCGGTGCCCCCGCAGGGCCGCTGGCGGATCTACGGATTGGGCCTGCCCGAGTCGATTTTGAAGAAAGTCTACCACGACAACGCGGCCCGGGAGCTCAGGCTGCCGCCGATCTGAGCTAGCCCGCGCGCCCAGCTTCCACGGCCGCCGCTCGCAAGGGAGCGCCCTGCAACATCGCCAACGCGTCTGGCCCAAAGAAATGACCACGGCACCTGGCTGCATAGAGCGCAGCTCCCAGGGCGGGTGAGAGCGCGGGCGACGTCAAGGCATAAGCGCCCCCCGAGACATCCAGGGCGCGTCGCAAGGGCTCCAGGATGAGATCGCCGCTGTTGAAGACACCGCCCGAGTACGAGACCTCGAGTGTCACGTCCGCCGGAGGCAGGAGCGATTTGCGAACGGCGCCAATCAGGCTCACCAGCTCGCCCGCTGCTCGCTCGAAGATGGCCGCAGCCTGCTGGTCACCCGCGATGGCAGCCTCGCCAATGACCCTCGCGAGCTGCGCCGTCACGCTGCGCTGGGGCGCGGATTTGCCATAGATGCGCGCGCAAAGGTCGAGGTCGATCGTCAGACCCATGCGGCTCCGCAGGAGCTCGTGAAGCGGTCCACGAGGAGCGCGCCCGTCGCTCATCCGGGAAAACAAGCTCAACCCTTCGCGGGCAATCCAGAACGCCGACCCCTCATCGCTGAATAGCTCGCCCCAGCCCCCGGCGCGTCCACGGCGCCCCGCGTATTCCCCGTAGGCTATCGAGCCCGTGCCGGCAACGACGCTGATTCCATCACGCCCAGCCAAGGAGCCGGCCCAGCCGCATACCATGTCATTGGCGCACGCGAACCGGCCGGAGGGCAAGAAGGTCGCCGGCAATTGATCCAGCAATGGCTGTAGGGCGCTGTCCTCGCCGTACGACGGCAGCCCGAAAAATGCAAATTGAACGTCGTCGGCGGTCGCGCCTGCCATTTCGAGCGCGGTGAGCGTGCCCCGCCTCAAGACCTCGGCCGTGGCTTCCAGGCCGACCTCCAAGTAATACGAGGTAGGCTCATGGTGCAAAGCACGAAGGCGACCCGCGGCGTCCAGGACGACAACCGCCGTCTTGGTTCCGCCGCCGTCAATGCCTATGAACATCGCACACCTCGGGTTTCCACGGGTGAATCGTCACGCCGCGGACGACACGATTCACGGTCCCGGTCGCGCTCGGATGGTCGGGGCGGTTGTTCAGGCGTAGCGACTGGAATAACGCCAGGAGCTGGGAAAAAATCACGAGCACCGGCGCCAGCTCGATATCGGCGCAAGCCGTCATTCCCTCGATGGGGATCACGCCGTCCGTGGAGCTCAATCCTTCCGTCGTCGCGCTCAGCGCAATGACATTGGCCGCGCGACCGTCACCACGAAGCTCGGCCAGAAGGTCGAGGTCATAGCGGCGAGCATAGGCCTCGTTCGACATCAGAAGGACCACCAAGGTCCTCGGGTCGATGATGGATTTGGGCCCGTGTCTGATTCCGAGCGACGATTCGTGAATCGCCGCGACCTTTCCGTCCGTCAGCTCGAGGACCTTCAGCGCAGATTCTCGCGCGAGCCCCTTGAGCTCGTTGCTTCCGAGGAAGACAACACGACCCAAATCCGCGCCGAGCAGCGCCCTCCCGTGATCCATCAGCCATGACATCATTGCCTCGGCGGCACGGCTCATTCGGCTCCAAGCAACGGAAGACGCAGGGATCACGCCGAAGAGACCCGCCGCGCAGAGCAGCATGGACGTGAAGCTCGACGTCATGGCGAACGCACGGTCATGCGTCTGCTCGGGCAGCACGACGACATACGCATTGGGCAGCGCCTGGCCGCGCGCGCAAAGCGCGCCCGCTCGATTGCATGTGACGATCAAGTGATGGCAAGACGCAATCTCCCGCTCGGCCAGCTCCAGCGCGGCGACGCTCTCCGGGCTGTCGCCGGACCGGGCGAATGAGACCAGCAAGGTCGGCACATCCCGTTGAAGAAAGCGATCCGGGCCGGATACGAGATCCGTCGTGGCAATGGACTCGACGCGCAAGGAGAGGCAACGCGAAAGCACGGGCGTGAGGATGTCGCCGACGAACGCCGAAGTGCCTGCGCCGGTGAGGATCACCCGGAGGTCCTTCCTCGAAAGAAGCGGAGCCAGGGCCTTCTCGCTGGAATCGAGGCGAGCCTCCAGAAGCTCGCGCACATGTCCCCAGGCAACAGGCTGTTGATGAATCTCCCTTGCGGTCCAGAGCGCGTCTCGCTCGATCAGCGTGGCGTCGTCCAGTCCAAAGAGGCTCATTGCAACGCCTCCGTGGTCGTCGATCGACGCACGGGCCGGCGCCTCGGCACGCACGCGTCTGCGTATTGACGCATCACCGTCTCGATCCCCTGGATCAAGATTTCATGCGGACTGTTTCGAATTCGCCCCGCGCGTATCAGGTCGTACTGGTGTGGCAAGTACTGGTGGAGCAGCGCCAAGGGCGGCGGATGTTTCGCCAAATTGGCGACCATGGTTGCCTGCGCCTCTTGAATCTCTGGGTGCGTCCAGTAGTAGCGGATGCGATCGCTCAGGCTGAATTGCAGATCATAGTGCTGCGCGTGGTCGTCGCGGTAGTATTTCTTCCATGGATCAGGGTTCGCCTGCATGACGCCGAGGACGACCTCCTTGAACCGGGAGCCGTCTTGACCGAGCCATTCCCTCTCGATATCTGCGAGAGCCCAGAGGGATTGTCTCAAGGCGAACGTCACGGCCGGCCCCACCTTGAGGATCGCGAAATGGTCTCGCACGAGCGCCGTCAGGTTTGATGGCGTCTGATAGTCCGTGGAGTGCGCCTCGAAGACGATGTGGAGCTCGCTTTCGATGAATTTGCTGAGCGCCTGCGCGTCTTCGGCGCGATAATCGATGACTTTCTGGTGGTCGAACTCCACGCCCGGCTGCACGACGAGGCCGATGACGCGAGGCCAGACGAGATCGAGGCCGGCCGCCGTGAACGCCCTTCGATGTGCGTCGAGCGTCGAACGGGCCGCTTCCGGTGTCGTTACGGTCAATTTGCCGATCGTTTCATGGGCGCCGCCGGGAACCGGGACCTCTGTGCCGATGACGTAGACCGGGGGCTCACCGCCCACTCGTTTCCAGGCTTGTTCAGCGACGGCGCACAGCCGGGCGGCGCGCTTTGCCACCAAATCGTCGCTGAGCGGGCGGGGATCATCCGCGCATGCCATGGAGCAATCCAGGTGAATCTTCCTGAATCCGGCTGCCACGTAGGCGTCGATGAGCTCGTCGGATTTGCGCATGGCGAGCTCCGCCGGGAGGTCCTGCCAGCAGTTGGGGCCCAGATGGTCACCACCCAAGAGCACCCGGCCCGTTGGCACCCCGACCCGGTGAGCAATGGACAGGACAAATTCGCTGAAGTCGGCGGGAGTCATTCCGGTGTAGCCGCCGTCTTGATTTACCTGATTCGATGTCGCTTCCACCAGGACTTCGCGGCCGCGTTCGAGGCCGCACCGCATGGCCGCTTCGATGACGAGCGGGTGAGCGGAGCAGACGGAGTAAACGCCGATCGACTGTCCGGATTTATGGCGCTTGACGAGATCGAGAATGGCTTTCATATGGGTACTTCCTGGGTCAGCTCTGGGCAGCCACCTTTGGGCCCTCGTCGGGTTGCAGCGCGAGGAGCAATGCTGCGAGCAGCGCCAGCGCGATACCGACCATCTTCGTGGCGCTCGGCAACGCGGTCGCTCCCGCCATGGCGATCACGGACGTCAACAGCGGCGCTCCCGCATTCACGAGCGGCGACACGACCAGAGCCTTTCCATATCGAAACGCATGGACGAGCATCAATGCCCCAGCAGAATTGAGCAGCTGCGTCGCCGCCGACAGGGCAAGCACACGAGGACTGTAATGAATCGGGACCGAGAAATCGGTCATTGCGATTGCAACAGGGACGATGAGGAGGCCGGTTGCCGCCATGTAGAAAAAGATGCTTTCGGCGTCCATGGTGGAGTTGGCCACCTTCATGAAATATGCCTGCACGCCCCAGGCCGCCATCACGGCCAGCGCCAGCACGAACCACAGGCCGAGCGCCCTCGGGTCCTCCGCCGGCGCATCGTCGAACAGGGGCAGCGAGCACAGCGCGGTTGCAATGCCGAGCTTTCCCATCAAGCCAGTCCGCTCCTTCAGGCGGACATACGACAGCGCGATGGTTAACCCGGGGGAGAGGGACACGATTGGAAAAATCAGATACGGCGCGCCGGTTTTCACTGCATGGAACAGGGCCATCTGCCCCCCCGCGCCCAATACGCCAATCGTGCAACCCAATAGAATGGATCGGCGGTCGCGCTTGATCTTCCAGCCGACCGAGCGAAGGGCAAACAGCGCGATCGGAATCATCGTGAGCGCCCAGGTCACGTAGATCATGGTTTCGGGAAACCCACGCGCACTTGGAAGGTTGGTATACGCGCCCCAAACGCCCCAAAGCAGCGTGGTCATGAGCGTGTAAAATAGCCAGGGCGCGCGACTCCTCTCCGACAATGCATTTACCTCGATTTGGAGATGCATGGATAGCCCCGTCACGTCGGGGTGCAAGCCAAATCGCAATGAAATGAACAATGGAAAGTCGCGGTCGCACGGAACAATGGGCAAGGAGCAAGGAGCAAGGAGCAAGGCCATGGAAGCCCCAATTGA
>JANMGF010001004.1:0-5465 GCA_031374535.1 Polyangium sp. (in: bacteria) | reverse complement strand
CGACGCCCTCGGGCGAGGGCAGCGGGCGCTCGACCTCGTAGCCCGGGGCGAGATCGATCTCGACCTCGCGACCCGCGAGCTCTGCCGGCACGTCGACCTCGATGATCTTCGTCTCGGTCTTGCCCTGGTAGCGCTGCAATTCGAGCTGGATGTGCGCCTTGGCGCCCGCCTCGATCTCGGGCTCCAGGATCTTGGCGCCGCGCAGGGTCAAGACCTCGCGCTCATAGGAGACCTTCACGTCGGTCTCGACGCCTTCGATCGTGACCGTCTCCCAGGGGTTGTTGAGCAGCGAGCCGATCGCGCGTACGAGGCGGCCGCGGACGAAGTCCTCGGGGCCCGGCGGGTTGCCGTTGCCCGCGCCGAAGTCCGTGAGCGTGATCGTGCCCCAGCGGCCGATCTTGAGCTTGCTCGTCGCGCGGTAGGTGAGGTCGTTGCGCTCGGAGGCCGAGGTCTCGAACGCGTTGCCGATCGCCATCGCGACGAACGTGGGCGAGAGGAACTGGTCGTGCGCGACCTCCATGTTCCACGTCGGCTTGGGGATGCCGGGCGCGTGGATCGTGACGCGCATCGGGAAGATGGGCGCCTTCACGCCGGCGTCGACGACGATGGCGGCCTGGCGATCGTTGACGAGCGCGCCGACCGAGCGGACGGCCTCGCCGATCTTGAAGCTCCGGTTCTGGCTCGCCATGATCCAGTGCACGCGCGCGACGGCCGTGGGGAGCGCTTCGACGCCGCCGCCGAGCATGGGATGGCCGAAGGCGACGAGCTTATCGCCGCTCACGCGCGTGACGGTGCCGAGGCCCATCGCGGAGATGTCGCCGCGGATCATCTCGACGCCGATCGCGCCGCCGTCGACGAACTTCGTGGGTGCGTCGGGCGAGGGTTTCGTCGACGAATTGCCGCCGGCCTGGAGCGGCTCCATGCCCATCGGCCCGAGCAGGTTCTGCGCGATCCGCAACGACGTGCCCGAGAGGCCGCCGAGCATGATGGGCGTCGAGGCGCGGGCGAGCGCGCTGCCCTCGGGCGGCGCGAGCATGTTGGCGGTGCGCGAGGCGAGCTGCGTGGCGTGTCCCTGGAGGTCGTAGCCGTCCGGCGTGCCGTGGAAGGCGCGCGCGTGTTTGTCGCGCTTCGGCTTGTCGTCGCCGTCGACCGAGGGCAGGGGGCTTCGGCCCGGGAGCGGGACGATCGCTTTGGGGATCGGGCGGGCCATCTCTTCGAGCATCGATTTGATGGGCGTGACGCCGGCGATCGGCTCGACGCCGAAGAGCCAACCGTACGCGTAGGCGCCGATCATCTTGCCGTTGAGGTAGATCGGGCTGCCGCTCATGCCGCCGACGGTGCGCGCGATGTCGAGGCGCGGGTGGTTCGGCGTCTTGATCAGGATGAGATCCTGGTTCGGCCGGAAATTCCTGAGGGTGGAGATGACCTCCACGTCGAAGCGCTCGGGGTTCGTCCCGGAGAACACGGTGAGCCCGTACCCCTTCATCCCGGGTTTGACCTCGGAGAGGGGCAACGTATCGGGCGGATCCGTCACCGCCTCGGCCACGCCGACGCCCACGAGGGCGCTCGTGACGAGGCCCAGGGCGAGGCCTGCGGGCACGACACGCGAGCCCGGGAGGCGGTCGAGGAGGGAGGATTTCGAGGAGGAACGGTGAGCGACGTCTCGAACGGGAAGGGGGCTTCTCGGCACGCGCAGAGCTTAGCGTGAAAATGGAACGGGGACAGAGCACACGCGCTGGATCGATCGTGGTCTTTGGCCCGGCTTCGTGGGAAACCGCGCGAAGTGTCCGCGAAGTCGAGGCGAGGTGGCGCGGCCCGCGCTAGGCTCGGCGCGTGTCCGGCAAGGACGTCGCCGTCGTCGCCCTCCTGATCGTGGGGTTCGCCTCGTTCGTGACCACGCACGTGTGGCTCGCGGCGAGGCTCGTTCTGCGGGCGAAGCCGCGTCTGCGGGGGCTCGTCGCGTTCGTGGTCCCGCCGCTCGCGCCTATCTGGGGATATCGCCAGGGATTCCGTGGAGGCGCGGCGCTCTGGGTGGCCTCGCTCCTCCTTTATGTGGCCGCGCGGGTCGCCGCGTTTTTCGCCTGAGCTATCGGGTCAAGGGCTCGGGCGCCTGCTTGATGTGGCGCTCCCAGACGAGCTGGGCTGCTCCTTCGGCGACCCATCGATCCCGCACCTTGATGGCCATCTCGCGGTGATCGGTGGCGACGACGGCGAACCCTTGCACGAGGCATGTTCCTGGGAAGGATTGGTAGGCGGCGACGGCGCCCACGTAGTCGTCGCGGCCGAGCAGGCTGTCCAATCGTCCTTGGACGAGGTCCACGACGAGCGGCCGGACTTCGGCGCCCACGTTCTGGGTCATGCGGACGCGTTGCCGCTCGCCGATCTTCACGCCGTTGGCGTCGGCGATGGGCGTGGCCATGTCGATGAACTTGGCGAGGCAGGCCTCGGGCTCGTTCGCGCCTTCGATGACGGTGTACCAGATGGAGGCGACGGCGTAGTGGTCGTCGCCGTAACGATACGAGGCGCGCGTCGGGTGGCCGAAGAGGCGGATTCTGCGCCAGTTTTTCCAGTCGATGAGGGGGACGTGGAGGGTGTTCCACAAGTCCTTGCGGTGTCCCCAGGGCTCGGCGGCGAGGCGCGTGAGGGCGGCGCGTGCTGGATCGTCGGCATCACCGCCCGGGTTCTCGCGGGTGATGGTCTTCGGCGTCGGCGGCGCGCCAGGCGGCTGGGCGGTGGTTTGCGAGGCGCACGCCGTGGGAGCGAGGAGAAGGGCGAGCAGGGGAAGCCTACGCAGAAGCGGCATGGAGGGCCTCTCGGGGAGGGGAAAGGGTAGCAGGTAGACGGGGCGGGCGGGGGGATGACGCAGGGGGGTGGGGGGGCGCGTATCCGGCGAGCGATCTTCAGGGAGCCTGGCTGCCGCTGCCGTCGGGGTACGCGAGGTGAGTGAGACGGGCAATGAGCGCGTCGACGTACGTGCGAAGTTCTGCCGCGGGTACGCCACCCGGGAGGGGCTCGAGCGACTCGGGATCGATGTCGATTTGCGACAAGATCCAGGCGAGCGAGGCAGGCGTCAAGCCGCTATCTTTGCGCGCGGCAAGAGGCAATGCGTCCTCGATACGGTATCCGGCGCGTTCGAGCGCGAATACATCCACGATGTCGCGCTCCTCGCTCCGTTCGAGCAACGTGCATAACTTGTTGGCGAGGATCTCCTCGGGCGGATCGACGCGTACATCACCGATGAGCATCTTGTCGGGATAACCCTGCGCTGCGCGCTCGACGACAAGATCGATCTTGACTCGATCCTCGCCGCGCTTGACGAGCCTGCGGCGGAACTCGGGGGAGGTATGGATGTTTTCGAAGGTGGCGCCTATCTCGCGGGCAGCGTCCTGGAGTGCACTATCGCCGACATCGAGGGGGCTCGGGGCGTCCGCCATTGCTGGGGACGGCGTGACGAACACATCGAGGTCTGCCGTTGTACGGTGGCCGAGGTGATAACCGGCCAGGGCGGCGCCGCCGCTGAGGAAGAAGCGTTGTTCACGCCGGAAGAAGGCCGCGAGCAGCTCCTCTTGCATCGGACTAAGCAGGTTTTTGCGCAAGCAGACCCTCCTTGTGCCAGCAATCGAGCAAGAACTCCCAGAACGCACGCCGACGACCGAGATATCGTTTCAGGGCGCCGAAGCGTCGCGCGACATCTTCCGGGGTGGTGAAGCGCCAGACGTCCGGATCGCGAGCCTCGCGGAGGATTTTGCCCAGGAGACGGTCCCGCTCGCGCTGCGGGGCCGTGGCCAGGCGATTGCGCAGCTCTTTGAGGGGCATGGGGTCGTCCCACAGGAAATAGGGGATGGCATCGTCGCGATCGAGGTCGGTGGAAAGAGGGACCGCGATATCGGGGTTTTGAGGACCGACGGGGACGATGGGAGCAGGAGGTGGTTCCGGGGGTGGGGACGGAGCCTTGGAAGCGTTATTCCTGGGCTCGAGCTGGTCTTCATCGTCCGGCTGGCTGATCGTGAGGGGCAGGGCGGCGGCGAGCGCATCATCTGGGAAAAAAGTCCAGGGGTCCTCCGCGGCGAGCGAAGACCCGCGGTCACTGGCTGGGTTGGGCTCTCCATCGAAAATGAGCACAGGGTCGACAGGAGGTCGGCGTACTATCTTGCGTGTTACGGTGTCACGAATCGGCAAACGTCCAGCCAGGAAAGCTTGGAGGGCGTCGCACCCGGCTCGGGTGTATTTCTCGACGAGCGTGCTCGTAGCGCTGCGCGACCCATGCGTTGCACTTCCGAAGCTCGCTCGAACGCATTGATCCATGCCTCGGGCATCACGCTCGCTCCACCCCTGCATCTGGAGATACGCCGTCAGGAAGCCAAACGCAAAACGCTGCGGGGTGAGATCCGGGAGCCGAGCCGCGTTCGCATGCTCTGCAAGGATTTCCACGGCCTCTGGTTCGAGCACGGCAGGACGAGGCAGGTCTACGTTGTAGAAGAACGCCTCGATCGCTCGCGGCACCACATACCACGCAAGATCCCCGGTGATCGGCGAAACGCCGTTATGGTCGTCCGCGCGCCGCGCCGCCTCCGCATCGATCGGCAGCAGCCGCTCCCCCGTCGCATACAACGTCCGGATCCGCTCCAGCGCCCCCGCCTCCACCGGAATCCCCATCACCCGCGCCCGCTCCACGACCCCCCGCGCCGCGTGCAGCACGACCACGTTCTCCTGCCGGCGCCCGGAATCGAACGCCAACCAATTCGCGTCCACCCAGCGCACGAGCTCTCCGAGCCGCGGATCCGCGCCCGCGAGGCACGCCGCGCCGAACGCGATCATGGCGATATCCTCGATCATCTGCGGGTCGTTGCCCTCGCTCGTGATATCGAGCCAGCGGACCAGCTCGTCGAGGCGCCGCGATCCCCATGACGCAAGCTCCGCGCGGACCCTCCTGCGCCAGCGATTGTCCACAGACGTCAGCGCCCAGGCGAGGAGCAGCGGTGGTCCTTCGGCGGTATCATCCGGCGAAAGCGAGAGGTCCTCCAAGGCCACGTCCCCGATGCCTTCCCAGGGCTGCGATCCGCTGCCAGGCAACACACGAGGCCCCGACCAGAACAGGTCCCGTTCGACCGGCCTTAATAGCTTCAGAGCCTCATGTACGAAACGAGGCGCAAATGGATGCTCTGGATCTCGTGCCACCGGGACGCAGAGCTCTTTCAAAACCCGACGGCACGAAGGCATGCTGTCCCGCAGCTTTTCGAGCACCCAACCCCGATACCGAGCCGCGTCCTTCCCTTCCAGCGCTGCAATGGCTCGCAGCTCCAGCCGCTCCAGCTCGTCCAGCGGAAGCGTCTTGCCAAAAATGCCGGACTCCACCGTCAGTGGATCGTAGGCAGGCTCGACGGTCGTGATGCGCGAGCCCATCGGATCCGCAGACGGAGCCGTATGTACGAGCAAGAGTCCGTGCCGTTCGGCCTCGTCGAGAA
>JANMGF010000984.1:0-3960 GCA_031374535.1 Polyangium sp. (in: bacteria) | reverse complement strand
CGTCGCCCAGGTCGCGGGCGCCTCGGCGGGCGCCATCACGGCCGCGTTCCTTGCGGTCGGCGGAAGCGCCGCGGAGATCGAGCAGATCCTTCACGAGACCACGCTATCGCGCGAGGTGATGGATACGCTCGTCGCGAATGGGGCTCGGGCGACCCGGGAATGGTTCGAGCGGGGGTAGCGTCAGCGCCAGCCTGAGCTTCATCGCTTCGCGGAGAAGCTGGCCATCTTTTTTTGCAGGTCTGCCCGGACCTCCTCGAAGTCGAGCAGCTCACCCGCGTCCGCCTCGGCGATGCCGGCGTCGATGGCGGCGAGCTGGCGCTCGTTCTCATCGATGAAGTCGCGCAGGACGGCGCCCGCCCCCGTCCTCACGCCCCCTCCTCACTCCCCCTCCTCCGCCGCCACCACCGGCCTCTCCCTGGCTCCCTCGCTCGGCACAGCCTTCCACACCCGCGGCATCCACGCGAACAGCCCCGGCCTCGTCCACGCCAGCACCCCGGCCCCCGCGAGCACCACCACCAAGAGCGCCAGCGGCACGAACGTCCGCGACCCCGCTCTGCGCGAAGCCTTCACCAGCGGCGCCGGCGTCCTCTCGGTCGACGCCTGCCGCGCCTCGGGCAACCATGCCGGGCTCTTGCCCTCGTGCCGCGCGGGAATGTGGATCGAAAGACCCACCGCCGGGGCGTACGGCGTCGGCGCGAGCCCCGCGAGCTCCTTCAAGCTCGAGGCCGTCGCCCGGAAAAACGCCTCCTCCCCGCCCTCCGGCTGCGCGAACCGTTGCAGCAACTCGTCCACGCGATCGGGCCCCCGCGGAGCGGGGGGCGCGACAAGGGCCTCCTCCGAAACCGGCGGCGCGGTCGACGAGTTTTCAATCGCCGTCACCATTCCTGAAAACCCGGACGGCGACAGCGCGACCGCTTCCTTGGCCACCGCGGGCGACGGCAAAGGCGTGTACACCTCGAACTCGAAGCTCAAGAGCTCCTCGGCCGACGGCGTCATCTCCACATGCCCGTCGTCCCCGAGCGGCGCCGTCTCCTCCACGCGCCCCGCGCCTTCCCGCATCGAGGGCACCGGCACCACGATGGCCCGCGCCGAATGTGGCCTCGGCGTGCGCGGAACCATGCCCAGCCCGACCGGCCAGGGCAAAGTCGACTCGTGGAGCACCCGCGTCCCCGGGTCCGTCACCGAGACCGGCGCCGGCACCGGCACCACGGCCGCCTCCCGCGCCGAAAGCAACGTCGACTCCGTGGGCATCGCCCGCACCGGCAGCGGGGCCCGCACGATCGCCGGCGCCGAGGCGGGAAACACCGCCGCGGCCGGGCTCGAACCCTCGGGATCGGGCGTCGCCTCCAGGATGGACAGGTCCACCGCGCAGAGGGGCGGGGCCTCGATGGACATCGGGTCCTCGAGCGTCGGCGTCGCATCCCGCAGCGGACCCGAGGGCGGCGCCGTGAAAAGCAGATCCGGGCTGAGCGAATGGATCGAAACACGCTTCACGGAAGCGGGAGCGGGAGCGGAAGCGGGAGCGGGAGCGGAAGCGGAAGCGGGAGCGGGAGCGATAACGGGAGCGGGAGCGATAACGGGAGCGGGAGCGATAACGGGAGCGGGAGCGATAACGGGAGCGGGAGCGACAACCGGCGCCGCAATCACCACCGCTCGCCTCTGCACCGGCTCCACCCGAAGCCCGGCCTCCACGGCCCGCGCCGTCTCTTTCGCCAACCTCGCCAGCGTCCGCTTCGCCGCCCCTCGATTCAATGGCACCAGCGCAGCCTCAATCTCCGCCGCCACCACGGACGGCCCTCGCTCCGCCGCCGCCCGCGCCCGCGCCACGGCATGCAGCCCTTGCCCCCCGCCCCCCGTCGTCGCCAAGAGCCTCGCCAGAAGCTCCCGCAGCCCTCGCGCCGCCTCCGCCCCGGAGAGCACCTCGCCTTGACGATCCACCGCCACCACGCCCTCCAGCGAGAGCGTCACGGCCGCGTCTTCCACCCGGATCGGCAGGTTCCCGAGCGCGTCACACAACGAAAGCACGAGATACCCCGCGCTCTCCGGGACCATGGCCGCCGCGCGAGAGGAGGCCGCGCCGAGCACCTCGGCAAGAGTCACGTTCGCCCGATTCACGACCCACCTCTTTTCGGCTGCCCACTCTCGGCAAGCCGCACCGGCACCCCGCGCGACGCGAGATACGCCTTCGCCTCCGCGACCGTGAACGTCCCGTCGTGGAAGATCGACGCACAGAGCGCCGCATCCGCCCCACCCGCCACGAGCCCCTCGTACAGGTGCTCGAGCTCCCCCACGCCACCCGACGCGATCACCGGCACGCTGACGGCGTCCGCCACGGCCCGCGTCAACGCGAGGTCGTACCCCACCTTCGTCCCGTCCCGGTCCATGCTCGTCAGCAGGATCTCCCCCGCACCGAGCGACACGATCCGCCTCGCCCATTCCACAGCATCGAGCCCCGTCTCCCGCCGCCCCCCGTGCGTCACCACGGTCCAGCGTGGGGGATTGGGGGCAGAGCCCGGCTTGCGGGGCGGCGCCCCCATCGGAAGTGCATCTTCGGTCCCGATACGCCGCGCATCAATCGCCACCACGATCGCCTGCGCGCCCCACCGCGCCGCCGCGCGCTCCACCAGCGCCGGGTCCCGCACGGCCGCCGTGTTGATCGCGATCTTGTCCGCGCCCGCGTCGAGCAACGCCTCGATGTCGCGCTCGCTCCCCACGCCGCCCCCGACGGTCAGCGGCACGTAGATCTGGTCCGCCGCCGCTCGCACCATGTCGAGGAGCGTCCCGCGTTTTTCGTGGGACGCCGTGATGTCGAGGAAGGTGATCTCGTCCGCGCCCGCCTCGTCGTAACGCTTGGCCGCCTCCACGGGGTCGCCCGCGTCTCGCAGACCGACGAACTGGACGCCTTTGACGACGCGCCCGTCCTTCACGTCGAGGCAGGGGATGATGCGCTTGGCCAGCACACAGCGCGCTTAGCGCCGGCAGGGCAGGAGGGCCAACTTCGCCGGGGGTTCTTCAGGGTTCGACCGGCGATTCCTCGTCCGATCCACCCTTCTCCCCGCCATAGCGCCGCTCCGCCCGCTCGGACGCCCGCAGGACCGGCCTCCGGATCGCCTCGATGTATTCCCCCGGCGCATCCGACAGCTCCAGGTTCGAAAGCACCTGCGACACCACGCGCAGCCACAAGCTCCGCGCAGCCTGCGGCGACAAGTTCCCCTCGGGTTTCGCCGCCTCCTTCGCCAGGAGCTCCGTCCGCGCGTGCTCGAGCTCGGCCAGGCGCGCGCCCGTGGCGATCCACGCCTCCACCACGTCACGCAGCGTGTGCGGCGGCGCGCCAGACGGGATGTCGTCGAGGAACTCGAGCATCCAGGGCTCCTCCTCGCGAATGAGGTGCGCCACCCGCGCCGTGTTGCCCGACTCCGCCAGGAGCGACGCATTCACGATCGTCAGGCCCGTCGGGAAGAGCTTGCGCCCGACGTCCCGGGCACGGGCCGCGCGCGCGAAGTCGGGCGGGTCGCCGGCGAGGTAGAGCTCGGCGCGCGCGTCGAGGGCGAGCGAGATGGCGCGGGCGAGGTGGTCGTGGCGCGCGTCGATCACCGTCTCCTGCTCGAGGATGGCCGCGAGCGCGGTCGGCGTGGTCTTGGTTTGGGGGATCGCGAGGACCGACGCGTGGGCTTTCACGACCTTGCCATGCAGCGGCGCGATCTCCGGGATGGACAGGAACACGGTCTTGCGTTTCGTTTCATCCACCCAGGGCGCGATGAGCGCGACCATCTCGTCGATGTTGAGGTGCTTGAGCAAAGTCAGCCTCCTGCGGTGAAGGACGCGGCATGTGCGCCCTCCCCCGTGGGGTTGTCAATATCGGAGAGGGAGAGGGGGCGGAGGCGGAGGCGGGGGCGGGGGCGGAAGCGGGGGCGGGGGCGGAAGCGGGGGCGGAGGCGGAAGCGGAGGCGCGAGCGGAAG
>JANMGF010000973.1:0-1103 GCA_031374535.1 Polyangium sp. (in: bacteria) | reverse complement strand
CGACGCCCTTCCTCCCGAGCGTGAGGACGGCGGCGGATGGCGCGCGAGCCCGCAGACGCGATTCGAACGGCTCCTGCGCGACACGGGCGTCTTCATTGGCATTCTCTTCAACGGCTCGAGCATCCGGCTCGTGTACGCGCCGCGCGCCGAGACCCCTGGGTTTATCACCTTCCCGGTGCGAGCCATGTGTGAGGTCGGCGGTCGACCCATCCTCGCCGGCCTCGTCATGCTCCTGCACGAGACACGGCTCTTCACGGGCCCGAAGGCGCAAAGGCTCCCCGCGATCCTCGTCGAGAGCCGCAAGTACCAGAGCACCGTCTCGACCAAGCTCGCGGGGCAGGTGCTCGATGCGCTTCACGCGCTGGTCCGTGGATTCCAGGCCGCCAACGAGGCCGACCCGCGGGGGCGTGGCGAGCTCCTCCGCGAGGTTTTGGCCGAAGACTCCAGCCAAGTGTACGGCGGGCTCCTCACCACGCTGATGCGCCTGGTCTTCGTGCTTTACGCCGAGGACCGCGAGCTTTTGCCCGTGAGCGGCATCTATCCCGGGAGCTACTCGGTCACGGGGCTTTTCGAGCGTCTGCGCGAGGACGCCGGCCGGCATCCCGACACGATGCACGCGCGTTATGGCGCCTGGGCGCAGCTCCTCACGCTCTTCCGCGTGCTGCACGATGGCGCGTTCGCCCGCGAGATGGACATTCCCGCGCGCGCGGGGCGCCTCTTTGATCCCGACGCGTTCCACTTCCTCGAAGGACGCCCTTACGGGACGCCCCGCGTGAAGGGCGAGCGCATCACGCCGCCTCTGGTCTCCGACGGCGTGATCTATGAGGTCCTCGGCCTCTTGCTGTATCTCGACGGCGACCGGCTTTCGTACCGCGCGCTTGAGGTCCAGCAGATCGGCTCGGTTTACGAAGCGATGATGGGGTTCACGCTCGAGCAGGCGAGCGGGCGTTCCATCGCGGTGCTGCCGCACCATGTGGTGATCAACTTGGAGGAGACGCTTCGGCTCTCCGATTCCGCGCGTGAAAAGCAGCTCACCGAGGCCGGCTGCAAGCTCTCCGAAACCTCGATGAAGGCTTGGAAGTCGGCCAAGGAGGAGTCCGCGC
>JANMGF010000965.1:0-3832 GCA_031374535.1 Polyangium sp. (in: bacteria) | reverse complement strand
GTGAAGGCCACCGCGATGGGCAGGAGCCGTTGGTACATGGCGGTGAGTAGCGCAGAGGCCGCTCGGCGGCAACCGGGGCGCGTGTCATGAAAAACCCGGAGGGTTATGCCGGGGGCGCAAGGTGGCCCGCGTTCGTGCGTCCGCCCGTCTTGCTTCTTTTTCGCGCGCCGACTACCCTCGTTCGTGGAGGGTCGTCGTTGCGAGCCATCCGGATCTCCGAAGACATCGTGCCTGTCGACGAGTTCGAGACCGAACCATCGACGTGGCTGGACCGCGCGAAACGCACGGGCCAGCCAGTCATCGTCACCGAGAACGGTCGCGCGGCCGGGGTGCTGCTGTCACCCGCCGCGTTCGACAGGCTCACCGAAAGTGCGCGGTTCGTGAGCGCGGTCGAGGAGGGGCTCGAAGACGCGGAGGCGGGGCGGGTCCACGCGCACGCCGACGTCGTCCTGGCGATGAAGCAGCGCAGGCGGACGCGCACGCCGAAAAAGGGATGAGCGGTCGCAAGCGCCGGGCTCGACCCGACGCCCCTCACGAGATCGTCTGGACGGATCGGGCCCTCTCCGATCTGCAAGCCATCGACGCGTACATCGCCGCCGATGATCCGAGGGCTGCGACCCGGTGGATCGAAAAGATCCTCGCGACGGTCGAGCTTGCGGCGACTGCCCCGCTCACCGGGCGCATCGTGCCGGAGAAGCGACAACCCGACATCCGGGAGATGCTGCTTCGGACGTACAGAATCGTGTACAGAGTGTCGCCTTCGCGAATCGAGATTCTCACGGTATTCGAGGGACACATGAGGTTCCCGCGCGACGTCCCCTGATGGGCGTGGTTCTCAGGGCCCGGCGCCACGCCGTCGCCGCCAGAACGCCAACACCGGCACGAGCCCGATCCACCCGAGGCCCCCGGGCGCCTCGGAGGACGTGCCGAGGTGGCAAGCGCATCCGCCGCCGGAGGACGTATACGAGCCCGACGTAACCGCGGTGCCGCCACTTCCTGCCGTGCCACCCGTGCCACCACTGCCGGCATCGCCGCCGCTCCCAGCCGTGCCGCCGGTCCCAGCATCGCCGCCGCTTCCCGCCGTGCCTCCGCTCCCGCCATCGCCCTCCTGCGGCCGAAGGAGCTGCCCGAATACCCCGTGGATCGGGGCAGGCTCGCGCTGGCTGCAACCAAAAAGCAGGAGCACGAGAAAGGACGACACGACGGGGCGGCGAAGGGAGCGGGGCGGGCGGCGCATGAGGGACTCCGAGCCGGTGGGATCCTTCACACAACCGCATGCTGCGCGCGGAGCGCCACGATCAAACCCGTGTATGCAGAGATCGCCGCCTCCGGCTCGCCCTTGTGGATCGCCTCCACGCAGCCGCGGATGACCCCGTAGACCTCCGCGAAGATTCGATCTCGGTCCGGGCTCGCCTCGATGGCGGCCAGGATCGTGGGGGCGAGACGGTAGTATTCGGAAACGAGCGCCCGGCCCCCCTCCTGCGTGAGGAGGTATTCATCGCGCAGCACGCGCAGCGCTTCGAGCTCCTCGCAATCGTCCGGAAGGCCGCGGGCGCGCGTGCACGCCGTGGTGAGCCAGCAATTGCTGGTATGCTCCTCCTCGTGGTCCTCCGAGGGGACGAGCACGATGTTTCTTTGCGCGACCTTCCTTCGACATTCGGTGAGCGCAGACCCGAGGTCGTTGCAGATGAGCTTCGCGCCGTACTTCTTCCCGTTCTTCACCTCCTCGGTCTTGAGGAACCCGACCTTCACCATCGCCTCGGCGAGCACCTCGCTGCTCGCGTCGTCGACGCGAACGGAGGACTTGTTTTTCGCGATGGCTTTCTCGAGGAGGAGCTGGAGCACCGCGTAGGTCAGGCCCTTTCCACGGAGCGAGATCGACGTCTGGAAGCCATTGAGCTGAGGGATTTTGTCGTTGGAGTCGATGTACGCCCTCGATGTGCCGTCCTCATGCACGAGCAGCACGTTGAACCGGCCCTTCTTGTCCGCGCTCTTCGAGATCGTATACTGCATCCTCAGGGGCGCGGAGACGACCGTGGACGGGGCCGGGGAAAGAATGTCCTGCGTGGCTTCGAGGTTCTCGTCGAGCGTCCGCTGGACCGCGCCCGCCGGGGCCGGCGACGAGCGCGCGACGGTGGCCGGGTGGGGAGGTCGCTGCGCGGAGGAGCGCTGCAGGGCGGCGTCTTTGCTCGGCGAACGCGCGACGGTGGCAGGGTGGGGGGGCAGGGCCGGGGGACCTCGGCGGGGTGTGGTCATGGGGATCTCTCCGCGGCGGAACGTTGTGCGGGGATGGAAGCGGTGTCGGTCGGGAAGTGGCAAGTTTCAGGCAGACTTGCCGCGGCGGGGCCCGGCGCGGCGAAGCGGAGCGCGTACAGACCACCGTGGCGTTCGCCGACATGCGCGGGCTGGGCGTACGAAAGCGGGCAGCGGCGGCGGACGCGGCGGTCGGGGCGTACAAAACGTTGCGGCGGCGGCCGGGGATGGGCGGAGCCCCGTACGGTCCCTACGCGCGACGGGCGGTCGTCGGCTTCCCAGCCGTACAAACGCGCATCGCGGCGCCCTCCCCGCAGCGCGCGCCGCGCGTGGAGCTTCGTCGTCGGCAGCTCGACGCGCCCTACCGTCACCCGGCGCCGGGGAGCCGCTCGGGAGCGCGTTCGTACGCCCCTCTTCAACCTTGCGCCTGCGATGTCGCTTCGTGTACCGTACCACCATGCCGGTCCGGACATACGATACCGATGCGGTCCCTCTCGCGCTGCGAGACGACCTCGTTTATTCGCTGGGGATGTGCGAGAACCACGATCTCGCCAAGAACTACGTCCTGGTGTTCACGACGCTACTCGGTCAATGGCAGGTCGTGTTCGCGCAGTTCTTGTCTCTTCAGGACAAGATCTCCCGGGCGGAGAGCCGCGTCGATGCCTGCGACGACGGGCTCGACGTCCTCGTCGATGAGGTCGCGGCTGCGATTCTCTACGGCAACAACGATCGCAGCTCGGCCGAGTTCCGGGCCTTCTTCGGCTCGAAGCAACCCCACGAGATCAAGCGGCCCATCCTGGGTGACCAGCTCGAGGTCGTGCGCGCGTGGATCCCGGCGCTCGAGAACGCGACAAAGGCGCTCCTCGTGAACCTCGGCGCGCGCGGCGAGGCTTTGGTCGCGAACGCAGACGCAGCGGTGGACGCGCTTGGCGCGGCGCAGCAGGAGTTTCGGACGTTCCGCCTGACGGGGGGATACAGCCAGTTCGTCGACGCAATGAACGCGGGCCGCAAGACGGTCCACGGCGAGCTCGGGAAGCTGCGGCATCAACCCGAAGGAAAAGGGCTGCCGACGGATTTCGCGGACCGTTTCTTCCGGCACGAGACGCGGAGGAACAAGAAGCAGACGGTCGACGCGGTGCGCGCGCGAATTGCAGCGCTCCAGGCCGAGCTGGCGAAGGAGACGGCCGCGCTGGCGGCGCTGGAAGCCAAGGCAAAGAGCGAAGAAGAGGCCGAGCAGGCGCGAAAGGCGCTGGAAGCAGAGCTGGCGGAGGCGGAGACGGCGCGCGCCGAGCTGGAGAAGAAGACGGCGGAGATCAAGGCCAAGTTGAAGAAGTAGAGGGCGGGCCTCGGACGGCATGGAGTGGACGGGCGACCTCCAGCGAGGCGCCATTTACAACGTCGACTTGGAAGGAAACGACGAGGTCGTGGCGTGGAACGAGGCAGGCGTCGTCGGCCTCGCATGCGAGATCGGGTGCGGTTCGATCGAGCAACTCGGCCTCTCGCTCGACGCGGTGACCGGCGGCCCGGACGACGTACGCGGGGCCGTGCCAGGGCTCCCCGCCGAGCTCGAGCCCGCGTT
>JANMGF010000392.1:0-5755 GCA_031374535.1 Polyangium sp. (in: bacteria) | reverse complement strand
CATTCGTGATCACGAGCCGGCCGTACGTGTTCGCGGGGCCATCCGGCCCGGCGCAGTTCATCGCGAAGAGATCCCCCTCGCGGACGAGCCAATGATCGCCCGACATGAACGTCGAGCTATGCTCAACGGCTCGGCAGTAACCTCGATTGACGCCCGAGATAAGCCCGCCGCCCGTCCCGGCCTCATTACCCTCCACGTGCGGAATGCGGCTCCCCATCGTGAATGCGGGTTTTCCGCAGACGAGGTGCTTCGGGTCCGTGCCCTCGGCGTTTTCGAGTCGCGCGATGATCTGGTACGGTACCGGGACCATTGCATTGCCGACCGGCGTGAGGCAGACATCCGGAGCGATGGACACGACCATCGCCTCGCCGCATTTGCGTGCCCATTCCCCACTCATGCGCCACCTCCAATCGCTCCGGTACGCATCGCGATATGCACGCTCTCCACTCCACCTTTGAACAACGGCAACGCGACGCGCCACGAAAGCTCCACCCGCAGCTCGTCCGCGTCGATGATAACGGTATCCAGCCGCGCCGGGGAAGCATTACGAAATCCCGAGGCATGCACAGCACCCGCGGCCACAAGCAATGAAGGCAGCCGAAAAGCCAGCTCTGCGTGCTCCGGATGCAGAGCCGTGAGTGTCACCTCTTCGTTACATCGAAGAAATGCGTCAGCCGATAGATCGGGATTGGCTGCATTCCAATATGAGCCATCGAAATCCTCGGGCAGACGGCGCGCTTCCTGGGTCGCCCATGCCTCCCCGAAGCTTCCCGCCCGTCCGCGGCGAGGCTGCCACGCCCTGGCGATGGCTCCGAATCCTTCCACCGGATACGGCTCCCCGAACACCGGCGCGCGCCCGTCCTCCGGGAGGAGCTGCGGCGCCGCGACGAGCTGCGACGTGTCAGCCGTCCGCGGATCGCAGTAGCCGACGCCCACGGGGTTCGCCTCGAACCCATCGCCCCCGAACGCGAGTTCGTACCGCAAGGGTACGCGGTGCACCGGGACGATCGGGGTGAGGGACCAACCGAGAAGCGGCGCATGCACCCATGCGCGCGGCCCGGTGACGGTCATGTATTTCCGCACGGCTCCCACGCGCACACCGGCGCGCCATGCGGGAGCGCGCTGGCCGCCCGGCGCGTATGCCGTGCCATTAACGATGATGTCGGTGCATGTCTTGAACGGCGCGAGGTCGTCCTCGTAGCGCAGGCTGGAATGCTTCTCCGCCTCCCAGGGAACGGAGGCGGTGCGAATGCGTGACGGTGACGGGGACAAGCGCAGTGGCTCGCCTTTCTTCACGTCGAATAGACCCTTTGCGATGACCGTGAGGAACGAATCACCCGCGAGGTCCACCATCGGAAACGCCATCGCCGCGAGCGGCGTACGGTTATCGAGCTTCATGGAACGCCTCAGCTCAATTCGACTTGATGGGATCCCCGACGAGGTGCAGCGACGCGCCACCTACCTCGGCGGCCCCCGATGCGAGCACGCCTATCTCGGCGCCGCTCACGCCGATCTTCGTTCCGCTCGCCGTGACGGGCCCCGTCGATTGCAGTACGATCTCGGTCCCGGAGATCGTCACCTTCCCGGACGGTTCCAGGGTGATGCTTGCTGCGCCGGTCGTGAACGTTATCGTATCCCCGGCCTGAATGATCTGCGTAGCTCCCACCTGCACGGAATGGGCGCCAGCGATCGTCGTCTCGCTCGACCCGCCCACGGATACATTGTGATCGCCGGAGATGCTGACGTTCTGATCGCCGCCGACGTCGAGCACATCGTTGACCCCCACGACGCGCGTGCTCGATAAGCCGACCACTTGCCGCGCGTTGTCCTGGACGAGCTGCGCCGCGTTGCGCCCCACGATGGTCTCTGCGTCACGCGTCACGATCGCCTTGCGGTCCCGGCGTACGGTTTCGGTCAGGTCGCGCTGCACGGTCGACACCATGTCCCGCTGCACTGTCGTGTGCATATCGCGTTCAGCATGTACTCGAATGAACTCGCCGCCCTTCTTATCCTCAAAGAGGATCTCGTTATATCCGTTCCCGCCCGGCGAGGATGCCGTCCTCCACCCGCTCTGCGTCTTATTCGCTGGCAACGAATACGGCACCTTTTGCAGCGCTGTATGCACGCGGCCCACAATGATCGGCCTGTCCGGTGCCCCGTCGAGAAAAGCCACGAGCACCTCCTGGTCGACGCGGGGCAGGTTGATCGCGCCATAGCCCGCGCCGCTCCATGCCTGGCTCACCGGGATCCAGCACGAACTCTGTTCGTCCATCGTGCTCTCCCGATCCCAATGAAAATGCACGCGAACGCGGCCAAATTCGTCGCAATGGATCTCCTCGCCGTGGGGGCCGACTACGGTTGCCGTCTCGATGCTCTGCACGCGCGGCGTCGGCGTCACGCGCGGCGGGCGGTACGGCAGCTCCACGCTGCGCGCTTCGCACACGTGCGTCCAGTCGCCGTCCTGCGTGCCATCGAGGCGTGTCCCGACGACGAGCAGGCCCCGCGCAAACTCGGGGCGCGGATGGCCGTCCACGTGGACGACGACGCCCGGCGCAAGGTCGAGCGCGTTGGTATCGAACCCGAACGTCACGGCCCCCTCGCGCTCCGCTTCGAGGTGCTTCTGTGCGAGTATCTTCGCGGCCCGTTCGTCGCTCCGATACGTGCCCCGATCGTCCGCCACCGGCGTGCCCCCGCCGTGGTGGGCTTGATAGAGGAAAGCGCCGGGATCGGCGTGGAAACGTTCGAGGCGCGTTTCTACGTCGAGGGCCCGCGCGTCGGCTCGTGCCTGGAGGGGATAGGCCGCGGGTAGCCGGTAGTCACGGTCCCGCATGGCGAAACGGCCTGCGCGCAGCTCCCGGCCGGCCTGCGCACGCGTCGCGTACTCGCCCGTCACCATCGTCACGTCGGCCTTGAAAGGGAGCCGCGTGGGGCGAGGCTCGGCGCGCTGTGGCGTGTCCGAGAGGATAACGACCGTCTCGCCATCCTTCTCCCCGGAAAAATAGGAGATGCCGGCGTCCTCGAGCAGCCTGCTCAAGAATGCGTGATCCGACTCGTCATATTGGGTCCGGTATTCGCGCGTTTTGTACGTCGCCGACAAACGGAGCACATGGGGGAGCTGCCACTCGTCGAGAAGACGCGCCGCGATCTCGGGCTCGGAGAGGTGCTGAAAGATGCGCCGGTTTACACGCTGCGTCAGGAGCCACAGCATCGGGACGAGGGCGAGCTCGTAAGTAGAGAGTCCATCTTCTTCGACGCGGATCAGCCTCGCACTGCGACAAACGCCGCTCCATGCGCGCACCTCCGCGCCGCGCCGGATGGTGAAGCGGGCCCGCTGTCCGACCACCTCGTCGAAGGCCAGGGCCGCGTCGGTGGAGAACGCCTCCAGGGTGATGGAGAAAAGGCTTGACATTTCCTCCGTGATCGAAAAGCGCCGGATATCGAGAGCAATCTGTGAATCGAGAGCGAGCGAGAGCGTCCCGCCCGGAGGGCGGCTCGAGGGTAACCAGGCCATACGACGGACCCCGTTGACGGTCGCAGGCCATGGCTACCCACCCCCGCGGCGGTGTGCGCGTGCCCGCGTTCTTCCTGACGATCGTTCTGCAACAACCCGCGACGCGAGCGCAAGATCGAATTCCGCGATCGGACGCATAATGTCCGAACACAACAGGGGCGGAATTCTTTTGCTGGACCGGATGCGGTCCTGCGGCCGAGTTGACTGCAAGGGAACTTCGAAGGATACACTCCGGCCATGATCGGAATACGAGTGGTGGGAGACATGAGGGTTGTGGGCGAGCCGGATGAGGATGATGGGATCATCACGCGGCTCTACTGCATGATTTACGACGTGACCGAGAGTGATGATGACGACGGGGGGGAAAAAGAAGTGGAGATCGGTGGCGCGGAGGTCGCGATCATCCACGTAGGTCAAGCGGATAATCACGGCGTGTCCCTCGTCGATGCGCTCGACGCGGACAGCGGGGAGCTTGAAGCCCTTTACTGGGTCTATTTCGACGAAAATGGCGAGTACAAGGACAAGTTCGTCGCGGGTGGCGGACGCGACCTGCTCTATATTTCGGACGTCAAGATCGAAGAAAGCTATCGCGAGCGGAACGTCGATCTGGCGATCGTTCGACAGTTAAGCCGTTCGTTCGGCGGAGGCTGCGAGCTGGTCGTGATCCCGTACGAATCCGAGCCGGACGCGAAGCGCTGGTCGACGCTCGGATTCGTTGTCAGCACGGACGGAGAGCCTACCGGTTTCATGCATCATCAGCAGGCTTTCGTCGCTCCCCGCGTGGTCGAGACCGACGAGCCGGGCCGATTCAAGGTGGTTCCCAATCTCACACCGGACGAAATCGAGAAGGTAAACTGACCTCGGCGCATGCTCGTGGCGGCGACCGGCCGCGGGGCAAAGGCTCGTGGATTGTCGAGCGCGACGAAGAACTGCACGACACGCCCATTGCGGCGGCCCGCGTCGAGGTCGTCATCACCCCCGGAACGGGCAGCGCGCCGGAGACAGGGCCCGAGGTCGCCACGGTGATCAACGTCGGCATGGTGACCGGAAGGGCCACGAGATGCGCGGGAGCCGCGGGAGCCACGGGTGA
This sequence comes from Polyangium sp. (in: bacteria), assembly GCA_031374535.1. Lineage (GTDB taxonomy): Bacteria > Myxococcota_A > Polyangia > Polyangiales > Polyangiaceae > Polyangium. Next base: position 1,154 of record JANMGF010000392.1, on the reverse strand, counting down.
CACCGGCTCACGTGGCAAGGGCGCGGCAACTGCGGGAGGCGGCGGAACCGGCGGCGTCGGGTTTCGTTCGACACCCGACCTGGCCGCGGTGCTCCGCCACGGCCGTGCTGCCAGTGGCATCCGGCGGCGCGCGCACCTCGGGCAGCGCTCGACGCGGGCCGTGGGCGTGGGGATGGGCAGTTCCGGCTCTGCGGGCGCGGGGGCCGGCCCCCGAAGCTCGGCGCGCGCGTGCAGCTCGTCGCGCACCTCTGCCGCCGTTGGCGTAGGCGGCTCGGGGGCGCGTGCCGGCGCGGTGCCGGGCACGGGGGCCGCCTCGGGCGCAGGGACAGCAGCGGGGGCCGTCGCGGGCGCAGGGACGGGCGCGGAGACGGGCGCCGGAGGGGGCGCTTTCGCGACTGCACGCGCTGCCGCGGGCCCTTTGGGTCGAGACTCGATCAGCACGCCAGCGACGGTTGCCGCCAGAAGCTCGCCGTGCGCCTCGGATCCCGGCGAATAGGCGAACGTCTGCACGTCGATGCCCTTGGCACGGCCGCGCGCGACGATGGCGTCAGCCACCGCCCGAACCTTCGGATCCGCCAGCACCCGCTGGCACCTCTCGATTCGGCCCCCGAACCCGCGGTTGATGTTCTCCCATTCCGACGGAGTGAGCCCCTGATCCGCACTTTTCACCGCAAGGGCCGTGTAGACAACGGTTTCCGCGCGGAGCGGTATCGGGGGGGCGTCCTGGCACGCGGCCAGAACTTCGCCGATGACGACCGCCACGAGTTCAGCAGGCGCGTGGGATGTCGGGGATAAGGCAACCGTGACGGCGTTCGCGCAGCCCTTCGCGCGGGAGCACGCGACGATGGCTCCGGCAATGGCGAGCACGCTCGGATCCATGAGCACACGCTGGCACCTCGCGAATTTCTCGCCGAGCACGAGGTTCATGTGCTGCCATTCAGCGTGCTTGATCCCTCGCTCCGCGTTCGTCACTGCCATGACCGTGTACAGCGCGAGTTCCGTATGCAGCGATATGGCATGCGGGGGCGGCGGCGGGGGCGGCACAGGATGCGCAGCCGGCGCGGAAGCCGCTGCCGCGGGGCGTGCAGGCGTGGGCGTGGGCGCGGGGCACGCGGGAGCCGCTGCCGCGGGGCGTGCAGGCGTGGGCGTGGGCG
>JANMGF010000904.1:0-3185 GCA_031374535.1 Polyangium sp. (in: bacteria) | reverse complement strand
TGACGCCGACGCCCTTCGGTTTTCCCGTGGATCCGGAGGTGTAAATGACGTAGGCGAGGTTGTCCGGGCCGGCGCCGCCCTTCAGAGCGCTCGCATCCTCCTCGGCGATCGAGCCCCAGTCGGTGTCGAGATAGATGATTTCGGTACCCACGTCCGGCAGGCGCTCACGCAGCGTCGTTTGCGTGAGCAGGACACGCGCGCCCACGTCCTCCAGGATGAAAGCCGTCCGTTCGCCGGGAGAAACCGGATCGATGGGTACGTACGCCCCGCCCGCCTGGAGCACCCCCAGAATGGCGATCATCATCTCGAGCGAGCGCTCGACGAAGACGCCGACCAGGACGTCCGGCCCTACGCCGGAGCGTCGGAGGCGCCGCGCGAGCTGGCTTCCGCGCGCGGCCAGGGCCCGGTACGTGATTCGCTGGTCATCGACGACCAAGGCGACCGCGTCGGGAGTACGCTGGACCTGGGCCTCGAAGGCTTCGGGAAGGGAGCGCGCGACGAGAGGAGGGGCGGTCGTCGTCCTCTGCCGAAGCAGGTCCTCGCGTTCCGCATTCGTCAGGATGGGCAAGTCGGCGACGCGCACCCCCGGATCCCGAACGACGGCTTCGTAGATCGAACGCAGTCGTTCGGCGAGACGCTCCACGGTGGACCGCTCGAAGAGATCGACCGCGTATTCGATCCGGCCGCGGAGCATGCCATTGCTTTCGCCCAGGTAGAGTGAGAGATCCAGCTTGGACGTGCCGCTCGTGATGGGTCGCGTCGAAATGGAGAGCCCATCGATGGTGACGTTCTCGAAGGGCTTGTTCTGCAGGGCGAAGAAGACCTGGAACAGCGGCGAGCGAGAGAAATCCCTCACGGGCTTCAGCTCGTCCACGAGCTTCTCGAAGGGGACCTCCTGGTTGGTGATCGCCCCGAGGGTCGTATCCTTGACCTGCGAGAGCAGGGACAGGAACGCAGGGTTGTCCTGAAAATCGGCTCGCAGGACGAGCATGTTGTAGAACACGCCTACGAGGTTCTCGAAGTCTTCGCGATTGCGACACGCGACCGGAGTGCCGAGGGCGACGTCGGTCTGTCCGCTCATTCGATGCAGGAGCGCCAGGAAGCCCGCGACCAGCACCGTGAAGAGCGTCACGCCCGCTTCCCTCGCGAGGGCCTGGATCCCCGCCGTGATCGGCGCGGCAAGCTCGATTTCGACCCAGTCTCCCTGAAGGCTGGGCCGGGGCGGCCTCGGCCGATCCACCGGTAATTCCAGAGGCGTGACGCCATGAAGCTGTTTTTTCCAGTACCGGAGCTGCTGCTCCATGACCGTGCTGCGCATGTATTCGCGATGCCACGCGGCATAATCGGCGTACTGAATAGGCAAGGCAGGCAGCTCCGGCGCTCCCGCGTTGACGATCGCGTTGTAATGTGCGGCGACCTCCCGCACGACGACGACGAGCGTCTGCTCGTCGGAGACGATATGGTGCATGTTGAAGACGAGGAAATGTTGCTCGTCCTCGATCTTGATCAGGAACATGCGCAGCAGCGGGCCAGTCCGCAGGTTGAACGGGCGCTGCGCCTCCTCGCTCATCAGCCGGTCGGCCTCGGATCGGCGCATCTCCGCAGGCCAGCGCGACAGGTCCACGACGGGCAGGGCCAGCGGCTCGGGCGCGTGCATGCGCAGGACCGGGAGGCCATCGTGGGTATCGAAGGTGGTGCGCAGGACATCGTGGCGACGCACGAGCGACTCGACGGCGCCACGCATGGCCTCGACATTCAGCCGCCCGGACAACGCCAGCGCATAGGGCATGTTGTAGGCAGGGCTGTCGGGCTCGAGTTGATCGATGAACCAGATCCGCTGCTGCGCGAAGGAGACCTCGAGGGCGGACGTGGAAGGCGCGACCAGCACGGGGCGGTGCGCCTCGCTCCGCGCGTCGGCGAGACGTGCAGAGAAGCTCGCCACGGTGGGCGCCTCGAAGAGCACCCGCACCGGTATTTCGACGCCGAAGGTCGCACGAACGCGGGAGTTGACCTGCGTCGCGAGGAGCGAGTCTCCGCCGAGCGCGAGGAAGTCATCGTCGATCCCGATGGGCGTGGTCCCGAGTATCTGTTCCCAGATCATGACGAGCCTGCGCTCGATATCGTTCGTCGGAGCGATGTACGCGCTCCGGAGCCCGAAACGTGAGGGATGCGCCGCCGGGTTCGCCGCCTCGCTCTGCCCGCTGTCGACGTTGGCTTCGTCTTTGCGCGAGACCCACTGCGCGTCTTCGGTCGCGGCGGTCGGCGCCGCGGCGGCAGCGTCGATCCAGAAGCGCTTCCGCTCGAAGGGGTACGTCGGCAATGGCACGCGCAGCCGGCGCTCCTGACCACGATAGCCGGCCCAATCCACGGCAGCGCCGGCCTGCCATAACCTCCCGAGCGCCACGTGAAGCGCCGCGTCCTCGGGCCTCTCGTCCTCCTGGGAAATGGAGGGGACGACCAGGCGCCCCTGCCCCGCAGGGTTTCGCCGGGCCAAGCGGCTCAGCGTGCGTCCGGGACCTACCTCGAGCAGCACGCGGCGCTCGTCCGCGAGCAGCGTCGTGAGGCCCTCGGCGAAGCGCACGGGGCGCAGGAGGTGCTCTGCCCAGTACATCGGGTCCTGGGCCTGCTCCGGCGTGATCCAGGTGCCCGTCACGCACGAAATGAAGGGCTTTTTCGGGGGGCGCGGCCTCGCCGCGTGGACGAGGTCTACGATCTCGCCGACCATGGGCTGCATCATGGGCGAATGGAAGGCGTGCGACGTCGCGAGCCGACGGGCGTCGATGCCGGACGATGCGAGGTTCCGTTCGAGCGCCGTGATCGCAGGGATGGGGCCCGAAAGCACGCATTGGTTCGGGGCATTGACGGCAGCGAGCGCCAGATCGCCCCCGAGGTAGGGCCCGATCTTGTCCTCCGCGAGCGGGACGGCCAGCATCGCGCCCGTGGGCAAGCGCTGGACGATCTGTCCTCGCCGTGCGACCAGCCGGAGCGCGTCCCGCAGATCGAAGACGCCGGCGAGGCACGCTGCGACGTACTCGCCGACGCTATGTCCGATCATGCATTGAGGCGTGATCCCCCACGACATCCAGAGCTGGGCCAGCGCATACATGACCGAGAACATGGCAGGCTGGGTCCATGCGGTCTCCTGGAGGCGGGCCGCGGCGCGCGCCTCCTCGCCGGCCGGCGGG
>JANMGF010000390.1:0-1127 GCA_031374535.1 Polyangium sp. (in: bacteria) | reverse complement strand
GCTCGCCGCCCTCGTCGCGTCCGCCGGGCACGAAGCGCGAATCCTCGTCGTCTCCTGGTACGGCGAGCGCGGCGTGACCTTGCCCCTCGGCGGCCGATTCCATCCGAACCGCGTCACGATCCGCTCGAGCCAGGTCGGCACCCTCGCGCCCGCGCGCCGCGGACGCTTCACCTACGAACGACGTTTCTCCGTCGTGGGCGAACTGCTACGCGACGAGCGCCTCGATCACCTCATCGGTCCCCTCGTGCCGCTCTCCGATGCGCCCCGCCTCTACGCCTCGCTCGCCGCCGGCGACATCTGGCACCCGCCGCATCGCGTGCTCGATCCCTCACGCTGACGCCCGGCACCTGCGGTATCCTCTGCCGCATGTATACGGTCGGCGTTCGCGATCACATCATGGTGGCCCACCGCCTCGACGGTGAGCTCTTTGGACCGGCGCAACGCATGCACGGCGCGACCTACGTCGTCAGCGCCGAGGTGGAGCAGGAGGAGCTCGACGATCACGGCGTCGTCTGCGACATCGGCATGCTCCGCGCGAAGCTGCGCGGCGTGCTCGAGCACCTCGAGTACCGAAACCTCGACGAGCACCCTGGCTTTTCGCCGGGGAAATCCACGACCGAGGTGATCGCGCGGTACATCCACCGCGAGCTCGGCCACTGCCTTCCACTCCGCGCCGGCACGATGCTCACCATCGTGCTCGACGAGTCCCCTGCGGCCTGGGCCAAGTACCGCGGACCGATTCGCGCCGCGTCCATCATGCCCGGCATCGGAGATCTCGGGGTTGCCTGATGCCGCCCCGCGCGTCGCGTTCGTCGTCGATGGCCCGCTCGATCAACCCACGGGCGGCTACCTCTACGATCGCCTCGTCGTCGACGGCCTCGTAAAGCGCGGCGTCCACGTCGACATCGTGAACCTCGACGAGCGTGGTCCCCTCGCCACGATCCGCGAAAACGCGCGCCTCGCCCGCCTCCTGTCTCCTTCTTCTCGTGCGCACGACATCGTCGTCATCGACGAGCTTTGTCACCCACGCGCCGCGCTTGCCGCCACGCTCCGCCGCCGCTCACCCGCGTCTCCGTTCAACGCTTGGGGCTTCGGGTCGCCATACGGCGCCCTTCGCCCCAAACCCC
>JANMGF010000792.1:0-3955 GCA_031374535.1 Polyangium sp. (in: bacteria) | reverse complement strand
CTCGTGACAGAGCGTATGCGCGAGATCGACGAGACCATCGAGGCGCGGCGGCAAGGCGGCTTCGAGGCGGCATTGAAGCTCGTGCGTGAAGACCGCGGGAAGAAGACGATGGACCGCATCCGCGCGCTCGTGGGCGAGCTGAGGACCCACGAGCAGGATCTGCTCGAAACACGGAAGGCGGAGCTCGGCGACACGGTGTCGCGCATGAAACGCGATTTCCTCCTCGGGATGGCCGCCTGGAGCGGGCTGGTCGCGGGGATCTTGGTGGTCCTGATCGGCGGGGTCTCGAAGCGCATGATGGGCGCGATCGGGCGGATCCAGGGCGCGGCGACCGAGCTCCAGGCGACCGCGGGCCAGCAGGTGAGGGGCGCCAAGGGCCAGGTCTCGGCCGCGACCGAGGTCTCCACGACCGTCCGCGAGCTGGTGAGCACGTCGCGTCAGATCGCAGAAAGCGCGCAGCGGGTGACGCAGGTGGCGGGCGAGACCACGGTCGCCGCGAGGAACGGCTCGCAGACCGTGGAGGGCGCGCAGGAGGCGATCGAAGCGGTGCGCCGGCAGGTCGACGACATCGTCACGCACATGGTCGATCTCGGCAAACGGTCGCAGGAGATCGGCGCGATCCTCGACATCATCAACGAGCTCGCCGAGCAGACCAACATCCTCGCCATCAATGCCACGATCGAGGCCGTCGGCGCGGGCGAATCGGGCCGACGTTTCGGCGTGGTCGCCAGCGAGATCCGCAAGCTCGCCGATCGCGTCACGGGCTCGACCAAGGAGGTTCGGCGCCTCATCGAGGAGATCCGAGGCGCGGCGAACACCACCGTCATGGCCACCGAGGACGGGGCAAAGGCGGTCGACGTCGGATCACGGCGGTTCGCCGAGGTGACGCAGAGCTTCCGCCGCATCGGCGATCTGGTCGGCAGCACGTCCGAGGCCGCGCGCGAGATCGAGCTCAGCACGAAGCAACAAACGAGCGCCATGGAGCAGGTCTCCGGCGCCGTCGCCGACGTCGCGGACACCGCACGCGAGAGCGAGATGGGCACGACGCAGACCGTCAGCACCGCGTCCGAGCTCATGATTCTCTCCCGACAGCTCACCACCGTATTCAGCCGCGCCGAAGCCTCCTGACCGAACACCGGCGCGCCTTGGATTGGCAACGGGGACGGGTTCGTACTAAAAGCTTCAGGGATGAAGGTACGTGATTATCGATTGGACGATCGGGCGGCGTGCCTCACCGCGTTCGACAGCAACATCCCGCGGTTCTTTTCGCTCGAGGAGCGCGAAGCTTTCGGGCGTTTCCTCGACGCGCTGCCCGACGGCCGTTATGCCGTGATCTGCAACGACGAGGGCGCGGTCGTGGGGTGCGGGGGGCTCGCGCCGTCGAGGGATAACCCACGCGTGGCGGTCCTGACCTGGGGCCTCGTGGATTCGTCGCTGCACGGCAAGGGGTATGGCAAAGCGCTCACCGAGGGGCGGCTCGCCTGGCTCGCGGACATGCCCGCGATCGAGCTCGTGCGAATCGACACGAGCCACCTCACCCTGGAGTTTTATACGCGGCGAGGGTTCCGGCTGGTGCAACGACTCAAAGACTTTTACCAGCCCGGGCTCGATCGATGCGATATGGAGCTCGTCGTCCGTCGCTAGAAGGCGCGCTCGGCCGATTCGCTCCCAAGCGCTCGAGGGACCCGAGCACGTCGAAGAGGGGGACGGCGCGCAGGTGCTCGGCCGCGAGCGTCGTGCTACCGCTTTGCCGCGTGAACAAGCCCCGTGACATCGTGGTCGCCACCCATGGCCACTGCTTCGACGGCATGGCCAGCGCCGCCGTATTTTCGTACCTCGTCCGTTCGCTGTCCGCCGGCGAGCCGCTCTCGTTCCGCTACCGCTCGTGCGGCTACGGCCCCGGCATGTCGACGATCCCGGAGGCCTGGCTCGACGGCGAAGAGAACGCGATCCTGGATTTCCGCTACACGAAAAGCGCGCGCCTCTCGTGGTACTTCGATCACCACATCACCGCGTTCGGCTCGGCCGAGGAGCAACGCGCCGCGCTCGCGTCGGCCGAAGGGAGCGCGGAAGGCGAGTCCAGGTCCCAGGTCTTTTACGAGCCCACGTACGGCTCGTGCACCAAGCTCATCGCCGACGTGGCGAGCGCGCGGTTCGGCGTGAAGACCGAGGCCCTCGCGCCGCTCGTCGCCTGGGCCGACGTGATCGACGCAGCCCGCTTTCCTTCGGCCGAGGCCGCGGTCGATCGCGACGAGCCCGTGCTCCAGCTGGCGTCGGTGGTGGAGCACCACGGCGACGGTCCGTTCCTGAAGGACATGATCCCCCGGCTGCTCGAGCGTCCCCTCGACGAGGTGGCCCGCGCGCCGCACATCGTGGAGCTTTTTCGGCCCCTCGCGGTGGCGCGGGAGACGTTCATCACGCGCGTGAAAAAGGTCGGGACCGTGATGGGCAGCGTGGTGCTCGTGGATCTGAGCGACGCGCCGATCGACGCCGCGGCAAAATTCGTCACCTACGCGCTTTTCCCGCAATGCACGTACTCGGTGACGCTCACCCGGGCGAAGCAGCACTGCAAGGTGTCGGTGGGTTACAACCCCTGGTGCGGCAAGGAGCGTCGCCACGACATCGCCGCGATCTGCCGGCGGTACGAGGGCGGCGGGCATCCGGTGGTGGGGGCGGCGTCGTTCCCGCTGTCGGAGATCGGGCGGGCGCGGGCGGCGGCGCTCACGATTGCAAAGGAGCTCGACGCATGAGGGGGAGCCGGGTCGCGCGTTTCGGCAGGGCCGAGGGGCGGTTGCCGCTCGTGTACGGGCACCGAGGCGTGCGCGGGGCTCGGCCGGAGAACACGCTCGCGGCCTTCGAGCTGGCCGCGGAGGAGGGCGCCGACGGCGTGGAGCTCGACGTGCGGGTCGATCGGAACGGGGAGCTCGTGGTGCTGCACGACCCGACGTTCGAGCGCGTAACGGGCGGCGCGGACAGGCGGGCGGCGGTGGATCTGCCGTACGAGGAGATCCGGCGGATCGACGTGGGAGAGGGGGAGCGGGCGCCGCGGCTCGCGGAGGTGCTCGCGCTGGCCAAGGCGCGTGGGCTCCGGGTCAACGTGGAGATGAAACACGACGTGCCCGATCGGGTGGCCGTGGTGCGGGCGACGGCGCGAAAGCTCCTGGCCTTCGATCCACGCGTGCCGGTCGTGGTGTCGTCGTTCGATCCGACGATGGTCGCGGCGTTCGGCGCGCTCGCCCCGCGGATCCCGCGCGCGCTCCTGGTGCATCGCACGCGCTGGTCGCCGGTCGCGCTCGAGCTCGCCCGGGGCCTCGGCGACGCCGTACATGTGGAGCGGATCCTCACGCGGGGCGACACGGTGCGCAGGCTCTTGCGGAGCGGGCTCGTGGTGAACGTGTGGACGGTGAACGACGCGCGTGAGGCGCTGGATCTCGCCGCCCTCGGGGTGGACGGGATCATCACGGATGTGCCGGGGATCGTTCGAGCTGCGCTCGGGTGACCTTTACTTCTCGCAGGTGACGAACAGCTTGCGGACGCCGCCGGGCTCGGTCTGCTGGAAAGCCCCGCTCACCAGGGGCGGGTTCCACTGCGCTTCCTTGTACTGGAAGATCACGTCCTCCTCGGTGTGAGGCACGCGCATGCGGATGGAGCGCGGGAGCTCGGCGTCACACGCGCCTCCGATGGGCGGGATCGGATCTTCGAGTCCCTCGGGATCGACACGTGGCGGCGCGGTGCGCGCGGCCTCGTGGTTCGAAAGCTCGGCCGAGTAGAGGTCTCCGCCTCGTTGCGAGACGAGCACCGAAAGCACACGCAAGCGCTGCTGCGACCAGGGTTTGTCCCAGTCCTCGGGCCGGATGCCGAGGTGGATCTCCTGCCGGGCGTCGCGGGTGCTCGGCACGAGGACGCGGTAAAACCCCTCGTCTTCGTCCCAGGCGATCGTCGCGGCGCCGGGCTT
>JANMGF010000197.1:0-6413 GCA_031374535.1 Polyangium sp. (in: bacteria) | reverse complement strand
CATTCCCTGCACCGGCACGCCGAAGACGCCCGGATGGCCGAACGGGGTGTGGGTGAGGCCCATCTCGCGGTTCACGTCGCGATTGAGTCCGATCCTCTGCGCGCGCGCCAGCACCTCGATGGTCTGCGTGAGGTAATCGTTGAGGATGCGGAGGTTGTTGATCTCGTAGGTCTTGGAATCCATGGTCTTACCCCCCTGTATCAGGGAATCGTGCATGCTCCGCCTCGGGGCCTCATTGCTCCGACGCGGCACTACCTTTCCAGCGCCCTCGGCGCCAGAAATTCCTTCCAGGTGCGGGACCCGAATGCCCGCACCCCTGAAATCATTTCACGTCGATCGGAATCTCGGTCGTGTCGCTGCCTTGACCGTCCGTCGGAATCGAGATCGTGAGGACGCCGTCCCGCAGCGTCGCCTCGATCCCATCACGGCGCGCCCGCGGCGGCAGCGCGATCGTCCGGAGCATCAGCCCCTTGCACCGCTCCTCGAGCCGCATGACACCCGCGGCGGACCGCGAAGACGGACGCTCGGCGCGAATCGTGATCATATCGCCCGTGACGGCCACGCCGAGCTCTCCGCGCGCGACGCCCGGCACGTCCACGATCAGACGCACCTCACGCTCGAACTCCACGACGTCTGCCGGCGGCGCCACCGCAGGCTCGCTCTTGCCGCGCGGAGGTTCCGCCCCGATCGGGTGCGCCTTCTGCTCGAGCAGCGTCTTGAATTGCCGATAGCTGGTCTCCGCCTGTCCGACGGGATCCACCTCGGGCGGCAGCTCATGACGTCCCGGCTTGATTGCGCGCCCGGTAAGCGATTGATACACGCCCGCGACCTCGGCGATCGCCTGCTCCACGTTCAACATCGAAATCCCCTCCGATCAAGAGGCCGCGATTGCCGTCCGGGGCGATGGCGCCCGCCGGAACGCGCCTTTCGCGCTTTTCCGAATTCGCCGCGACCGCGACGAGAGACGACACTACGCGGCTCGAAGCCTCCTGTCTGTCGGTCGCGACAGCTTTGTCGGATAAGGAGGATCCGGATCGCGGAGGGTAAAATGCCAGAGCCCCGACGGTATTTCCCGGATGAACCGGCAATCGCCGGAAATCCATCGGTTTTTCGGCTAGGGGATCACCCGAACGTTCGCCCGCGTTGAAATGGCAATATGCCCAGGCGCGATCGGAAAGGGAATCCGGGCGCGATCAGAGCGCGCTGTTTTTCCAGGGCTCGAGATCGACGAGCGCTCGTTCGGCCATGGCCTCGTAACGCATGCGCTTCGCGAGCTTCTTCTGCGTGCCTTCGAGCGGCGGCATGTGCGCCCACGTGATGTTCGAGGGCTGGTACGAGGGTTGTTCGCGGCCGAGGTGCGTGACGAGGCCTCCGAGCGCCGTCGTGGGAGGCGGCAGCAAGAGAGGTTTGCCCGCGAGCCTCTGCGCGAGCAGCACCGCGCACAAAAACCCCGCAGCCGCGCTCTCGACGTAGCCCTCGACGCCCGAGACCTGCCCCGCGAGGAACACGCCCGGCATCCGGAGCACCTCCATGCCAGGACCGAGGACGCGCGGCGCGTCGACGAAGGTGTTGCGATGTACCGAGCCCATCCGCAAGAACTCCGCCTGCTCGAGGCCCGGGACCATCCGGAAGACGCGCAGCTGCTCGGAGTACTTCATCCGCGTCTGGAACCCGACCATGTTGTAGGCCGTCGCGGCGACGTCCTCGGCCCGGAGCTGGATCACGGCGTACGGCCTGCGCCCCGTGTGCGGATTGACGAGCCCCACGGGCTTCATCGGACCGTACGCGAGCGTGCGTTCGCCACGCTCGGCCATCACCTCGCAAGGCAAACAGCCCTCGAAGTAACGCACGTCCTCGAAGGCCCTCGGCGCGACCTTCTCCGCGGAGACGAGCGCCGCGACGAACGCTCGGTAGGTCTCCTCGTCGAACGGGCAGTTCACGTACGCCTCGTCGCCGCCCTCCTCCGCATCCTCGGCCATCATCTTGCGCGCCGGATCACGCTCGCCCGCGCCCTTGCCCCAGCGCGACTGCTTCCACACCTTCGACCCGTCGATCGAGTCGGCGCTCAAGATGGGCGCGATGGCGTCGTAGTACGCGAGGTGGCTCGCGCCCACGGCGTCGGCGATCGACTGGGCGAGCGCGTCCGAGGTGAGCGGGCCCGTCGCGAGGATGACGGGTCGATCGGAGGGGATCTCCGTGACCTCGCGTGTCTCGACGGTGATGCGTGGATGCTCGCGCATGGCCGACGTCATCTCGGCGCCGAAGCGCTCGCGATCGACGGCGAGCGCGCCGCCCGCGGGCACGGCCGTTCGATCGGCCACGCGCATGAGGAGCGAGCCCACGCGGCGCAGCTCCTCCTTGAGCAGGCCGACGGCGTTGGCGAGGGCGGCGCCACGCAAGGAGTTCGAGCAGACGAGCTCGGCGAAGAAGTCGCTCGTCTGCGCGGGCGTGCGGCGCTCGGGCTTCATCTCGAAGAGGCGCACGTGGTGGCCGCGCTCGGCGAGCTGGAAGGCGGCCTCGCAGCCGGCAAGGCCGGCGCCGACGATGCTGACGTCGTGAGAACGAGCTTCGGTCATGGGGATATGTGGGCCTGGGGCAGGAGGGAAAGGCGGGGGAGCGCGTGGAGAACGCGCTCCTGGAGGGACGCTCGAGGGGACGGACTAGCTGGCCGGGGTGGCCCGACCGGTTCGCGTTGGCTTCGCGGCTGCCTTGGTGGCGCCCTTCTTCGTGTCGGCCGTCTTGGGTGCGGCCTTCGGCTTGGGCTCGGGCTTGGGCTCGGCCTTGACCGCTCGCTTGGGTGCAGGCGGCGAAGCCTTGGCCTCGCCGGGCGCCGGCGCGCCTTCACCTTCGTCCCCCGCGGCCCCGTCCGGCGCCGCGCCGGCCGCTGCCTCGTCGTCCTCGGGCACCTCTTGCTTGAAGCCGCACTCCTTCGTCGCGCAGATGAACATCGGCTTCTTGCCCGCCGTGCGCGTGAGGAACTTGGCGTCGCAGTTGGGGCACGGCATGGCGACGGGCTTGGCCCAGAGCTTGAAATCGCACTTCTGCTCGGCGTTGAAGTTCGAGCAGCCGTAGAACGTGCGCCCGCCCTTCTTGCGCGGACGAACCTCGATGAGATCGCCGCCGCACTGCGGGCAGGCGACGCCGAGGGGCACGGGCCGCGCGTTCTTGCAGCCGGGATATCCGGTGCACGAGAGGAAGTCACCGAAGCGACCCGTGCGGATCACCATGGGCTTACCGCACTTGTCGCAGCTGATGTCCGTCTCGCGCACGGCCTGCGCGTTCGTGTTCGACAAGTCGCGCGTGGACTTGCACTTGGGGTAACGGCTGCAGCTCAAGAAGTAGCCGTTTTTGCCCCACTTCTTGATCATCTCCCCTTCGCCGCACTCCTCGCAGGGGATGCCGGTCTTCTCCGAAGGGGGCTTCCACGAGGCGAGCTTCTTCGACAGATCGAGCTGCGCGCGGAAGCGTTTGTAGAAGCGCTTCAAGAGCTGCTCGCGCTTCATCTTGCCCGCGCCGACCTCGTCGAGCTCCTCCTCCATCTGCGCGGTGAAGTTCGGATCCATGAAGTCGAGGTTCGACCGCACGAGGCCGTCGACCACGAACCGGCCGAGCTCGGTCGGCTGGAACGCCCCGCCGGGCAGCTTCTCCACGTAGGCGCGCTGCTGCACCTTGCTGATGATCTCGGCGTACGTCGAAGGCCGGCCGATGCCGCGCTTCTCGAGCTCACGTACGAGCGAGCCTTCGTTGTACCGCGCAGGCGGCTGGGTGAACTTCTGGTCGGTGACCACGCCCGGCGGCGTCATCAGCCCGAGGACGTCGCCCTCGTTCACGTCGGGCAGGAGCGCGTCGCTGTCCTCCTCGACGACCGGAGCGGCCTTCGTCGCGCCCGTCGCCTGCCCTTCGCCCTCCGCCTCCGCGGCGGCGTCCTCCTCGCCTGCGAAATCACGCTGCCCCTCGGTGACCTCGAGCCAGCCCGACGCCTTGAGCACGCGCCCCGTCGAGCGGAGCAGGTACGTGCGACGGGAAGGATCTGCGCGCGTCGGCTCGACCTGGATCTCCACCGTCGTCCGATCGTAGACGGCGGGCGTCATCTGCGAGGCGACGAAGCGGTTCCAGATGAGCTTGTACAGCTTGTACTGCTCGTCCTTGAGGTGCTTCTTGATCGAGTCGGGGTGGATCCCGATGTCCGACGGCCGGATCGCCTCGTGGGCGTCCTGCGCGCTTTTCTTCGACTTGTAAATGTTCGGTTTGTCGGGGATGAACGCCTTGCCGTACCGCTTCTCGATGGCCTGGCGCACCTCGGTGATCGCGTCGTCGCTGACGCGCGTCGAGTCCGTACGGATGTAGGTGATGAGGCCGACCGGGCCGCCGTCCTGCTTGAGATCGATCCCCTCGTAGAGGGCCTGCGCGATCTGCATCGTGCGCTTGGCGCCGAAGTGCAGGAGGCTCGTCGCGTCCTGCTGGAGCTTGCTCGTCGTGTAAGGCGCGGGCGGGTTGCGCTTCTGCTCGCGCCGCGTGACCTTCGCGACCTTGCAACGAGAGCCCTCGAGATCGGCGCGCACCGAGGCTGCGGTGTCGCCGTTCTTCACCTCGAGCTTCTCGCCGTCGGCGCCGGCGAGCTTGGCCACGAAAGGCGCGCCGTTCGGCGCCGAGAGGCCCACCGAGACGTTCCAGTACTCCTCGGGGACGAACGCCTCGACCTCACGCTCGCGGTCGGCGATGAGCCGCAACGCGACCGACTGCACGCGCCCTGCCGAGAGGCCAAACGCGAGCTTCGACCACACGAGCGCCGACACGTCGTACCCCACGATGCGGTCGAGCACGCGGCGCGCTCGCTGGGCGTCGTAGAGGTTGATGTCGAGCTTGCGCGGGTGGCTGACGCCATGGTCGACGCCCTTCTTCGTGATCTCGTGGAACTCCACGCGCTCGATCTGGAGCTTGTCGTCCTGGATCTCCTCCAGGATGTGCCAGGCGATCGCCTCCCCTTCGCGATCGGGGTCGGTCGCCAGGAGCACGGCGTCCACCTTCTTGGCGGCGTCTTTCAGCTCCTGGAGGATCTTCTCCTTGCCGACGATGACCTCGTACTTCTCGGTGAAGTCGTTCGCGACATCGACGGCGTTCTGGTTCTTGGGCAGATCCTTCAAATGCCCCTTGGAGGCGACGACGTCGTACCCCGCGCCGAGGTACTTCTTGATCGTCTTCGCCTTGGCCGGCGACTCAACGATGACGAGCGTCTTGGTCATCACCACCTTCTGATCGAGCAAATTTGAGGGACGAACGAGGGGAAAGCTGGTGGGCCCACCCGCTCGGAGATCGAACAGGAGGGCCCATCTAGCGATTGCCCCGCCGATAGGAACCGGCGGGGCCCTCTACTACTACGGCCTGGAGTGTCAACGTCAAGAGCGCCCCAGCGACCGCAGGAAGAGGCGCGCCGACCGTATCGCAGATCACGTCAAGGTGGGCGGGTGTGTTACTGAGAACACCAAGTACAGCTTTTTCGAGGGGACCGAGGGTGCCTTCGAAGGGAAGCGGGAGGTCCCGAACGGGTGACCTCGAGCGAGGGGCGTCCTGTGCAGCAGGGCGTCGTCTTCGAGGAGAAGGGCCATGGCCCACCGCGCCGAGGACATCCGCCGCGCAGCTGATGGCACGAGCCCCCATGGCTAGCTCTTCGGCGCAGCCCGCGCCAGCCTCGGACCACGGAGGATGCGGAACGACGCCAAGCGGGCGGCCGAGCTTGCGCGCCGCCGCAGCCGTCGAACGAGCGCCGCTCTGAAGCCCGGCCTCGACGACGACGGTGGCGAGCGTGAGGGCCGCGAGGATCTGATTTCGCGCGAGAAAAAACGCAGGCCGCGGGGGGCTCGGATCCGGCAAGCGCGAGAGCATCGCGCCGCCCGAGGCGAGGACACGATCGAAGAGAGGCGCATGCTCGTGCGGGTACGGGCAGTCGAGCCCAGCACCCACGACGACGACAGTGCGCCCAGAAGCCTCGAGGGTCGCCTCGTGCGCGGCCGCGTCGACGCCAAACGCGCCTCCGGACCAGATCGCAAAACCAGCCGCGACAAGGTCGTGGACGAGCCCACGCGTGAAGGCGCAAGCCTCGGGGCTCGCGTCACGGCGGCCGACGATGGCGACGCCCGGCAAGCTCGGCAAAACGCCTCGCAAGTACAAGGTTGGAGGCGGCCGTTCCGGCGTGGCGAGGGCGCAGAGGACGGCGGGGTAGCCAGGAGCATCGGGCGGGAGGACGACGGAGGCATGCACGTGTGTCCATCGACCGAGCCCGGCGAGAGTTGCGCGAAAACGTCAGCCCGGGGCGTTGCCCCGGAACCCACCCCGGGTTTTACACCCCAGGTCCCCGACCACGCACCGCCAGGGCCCGGGGGTTTTTAAGAGCCCCCCCCCCGTTAAAAAAAAAA
>JANMGF010000790.1:0-15434 GCA_031374535.1 Polyangium sp. (in: bacteria) | reverse complement strand
TGATGTCCCGCGCGCGTGGGTTCGAGAAGAGCACGCGCCCGTCGGCGTCGACGACCACGATGCCGTCGGCCGCCGAGTAGAAGAAGTCGGCGTACCGCTCCAGCGCAGCGAGGCGCCGCTCGGCCTCGTAACGGGCGACGTTGATCTCCTGCGTCTGATCACGAAGTGACTGAAGGATCTTCGCGTTGCGTAGCGCGATGGCCGTCGCGTTCGCCACGGTGCGCGCGAGGGCGAGCTCGTGGTCACGCATCGTCCCGGGTTGCCGGGCGCGCAGGAAGAGCACGCCCATCGGTTTGTCGTCGTAGATGATCGGGACGAGGGCGAGCGATCGGAAGGAGTTCTGGGGCAGGTCGGCGCGCACGACCTCGAAGAGCGGGTGCGTCGCGGCGTCCTCGATCACGAGCACCTCGCCCGTCTCGAGCGTCCTCCGGATCTCGGGGTACTTGTCGAGCACGATGGGCAGATCGCGCAGCTCCCGATCGTCGCTCGCGGCCACGACGTAACCCGTGTCGACGTTGTCGCCGACGAGCACGATGCTGCATCGATCGACCCGCGCCACCTCGGCGATGCGACGCACGACGGTGTAGAGGATGTCGCGGAAGTCGAGCGTCGACGACAGCGCCTGCGTCAGCTCGAGGACCACGCGTGCGTCTCTCTCGCGACGCCAGAGCGCGTCGACGTACTCGCGCATCCGGAGCTGGCCTCGGATCCGCGCGAGCAGCTCCGCAGGACGGAAGGGCTTGCGAACGAAGTCGTCGGCTCCCGCGTCGAAGGCGCGCGTGATGTCGTCGTCCGTATCGAGCGCCGTGAGCACGACGACGGGCAGGTCCCCGGTGCGCGTGTCTTCACGCAGATGACGCAGCAGCTCGAAGCCGTCGGGCGGCGGCATGACGAGATCGAGCAGGACGAGCGAGATGTCTCGTTCGGCGAGACACGCGAGGGCCTCGGTGCCGGACGCCGCCGTGATCACGGGGATTCCAGCGCCCGCGAGCGCCTGCGTCAGCACGTGGCGGCTGACGGCATCGTCGTCGACGACGAGCACGGGGAGCGCGGGGAACACGGGTCGAGAGTATCCGCGGTCGCGGAGGAAGGGAAACAACCGCGCTCGGAGCGCTTCAGGAGAAGAGATCGCCCTGGGGCGTGCCCTTCACAGGCATCGGCTTACCGAGATGCTCGTAGGCCCTCCGCGTGGCGATGCGGCCGCGCGGCGTACGACCGAGAAAACCCTGCTGGAGAAGGTAGGGCTCGTAGACGTCCTCGATGGTGTCACGCGGCTCGCTCAGCGCAGCGGCGATCGTGTCGATGCCGACCGGGCCTCCGTCGTAGTGGTCGATGATCACCAGGAGCAGACGGCGGTCCATCTCGTCGAGGCCCGCGCCATCGATCTCGAGGCGCTCGGCGGTCATGCTGGCGATCTTCGGGGTGATGCGGCCGGTGCCGAGGACCTCGGCGAAGTCGCGCGCGCGGCGCAAGAGGCGGTTGGCCACACGTGGCGTGCCACGGGCGCGCGCGGCGAGCTCGCGAGCGCCGGCCGGATCGATGGGCACCTCGATGAGGCGCGCGCTGCGCGTGATGATGCGCTCGAGATCCTCGACGGGGTAGAAGTCGAGGCGCACGACGTAACCGAAACGCGAGAGGAGCGGCGCCGTGAGCAGGCCCGTGCGTGTCGTCGCCCCGATGAGCGTGAAGGGCTTGAGCGCGAGCTGGATCGTCGTCGCGTACGGGCCGTCGCCCGTCATGATGTCGATCTTGAACGCCTCGATCGCGGGGTAGAGGCTCTCCTCGACGGCCGGCGTGAGGCGGTGGATCTCGTCGATGAAAAGAACGTCGCGGGCTTCGAGCTTGGTCAGCAGCCCGGCGAGCGCTCCCTTGTGTTCGATGGCAGGGCCGCTCGTCGAGTGCAGGTTCACGCCCATCTCACGCGCGACGATGTGCGCGAGCGTCGTCTTGCCGAGGCCGGGAGGGCCGCAAAAAAGCGTGTGATCGACGGGCTCACGCCTTCGCTTCGCGGCCTCGACGAAGACCTTCAGGTTCTCTCTGTGCTTGTCCTGCCCGACGTACTCGTCGAGCGATTCCGGCCGGAAGAGCCGATCGAATCGGTCGTCGTCAGCCGTTACCGCCGGAGAGATCACGCGCTCGGACATGCCGAGGACGTAGCCCGTACGAAGAGAGGAGGGAAGGCGCCCGAGCGTCGAGGCTCAACCGAGCGCGGGCTTCGACGAGAGTCGAGGACGGCTGCCCGGGATCACCAGGGGGAGCCAGCACTGTACGACGGGCGCGCCGTCGGGGGTGTCTTCCACCTTCACGGAGCCGCCGTGCAGTTCCATGATCGATCGCGCGAGGCTCAAGCCGAGCGTGAGGCCACGGCCGCGCGAGGTGGCGCGTCGAGCGAAAAGTGCCTCGAGCTCCACGCGTGTCGTGTTGCGGCTGCCGAGCTCGACGTCGACACGCACGGCTTGGCCTGGCTCGGCCGGCCTTAGGGCACGCACGCGAACGGCGCGAGACGTCGCGTCGATGGAGGCCGTACGGATCGCGTGCGCCACGACGACGGCGATCGCGCGCGCTGCATACGCTGGATCCACGGGGATCGTCGGCAGGCCCTCGGCGACCTCGACGAGGACGACCTCGTTTTGCGCGTCTCCCGCGAGCTCACGTGCTCTGCGCACGGCCTCCGTCGTGAGAAGCGCGACCTCGGTGGCCCGCGGCATCAACGTCAGTTGCCCGGCCTCCACGCGTGCGGTGTCGAGGATCGATTCGATGAGCGCGAGCAGCTCGCGGCCACGGTTGGCGATGAGCTCCAGGCTCTCGCGCTGGCTGCCCGTGAGCTCCTCGCGCCCGACGAGCTCCGCGAAGCCGAGGATCGCGTTGAGGGGGCTCTTCAGGTCATGGCTCACGCTCGCGAAGAGAAGACCTCGCATGCGTTGCGCGGCCTCCTGGGCCTCGAGCGCGCGCTCCTGTGCGCCGGCGAAGATACGGAAACGATCGGCGAGGACCTCGATCGCTCGACCGAGCCGCGCGACGAGCCGAAAGCGCGCAGGCCGCGCGATCTGCGTCGCCCCGCGCAGCACGCTCTCTGTGCCGAGCAGACGCACGCGATGCGTGGCGAGCTTCAGATCGGAGGCGATGGCGCGACCGATGAGCATGCCGATGAGCGCCGCGAGCAGCACGAAGGCGAGCGCGATCCCGACGCCCTCCGTCGTGACCGCTGGATCGAGCTCGGCCGTGTATCGCACGTCGGCCTGACCGTCTTCGAGCGGCACGCTGAGCACGAGCTCGCCGTCGGCCTCGCGACGGAACGTGGGATCGCCGTCGCGCTGCGGACCGGTGATACGCGCGAGGAACCCGTGCTGCGCCGCCGCGGCCACGGCGTCCTCCCGCGCGTTCTTGTTGCCCTGCCCCGGCCCTGGATCGAGCGCGATCTTCGCGAGCAGGAGGGCCGTGTTTTTCCGGCTCTGCTCGGTGAGCGTGCGCATGTGCGCGTGCGTCGTGAGCACCGCGCCGACGCCGACGAGGGCGACGGGCGCGACGACCGCGATCAAGAACTTCTGGAGCAACCTGCGGCGCGGGATCTGGTGCAGCTCCTGTGACTCGAGCAGCGTCGTGATGGGCTCGATCGGGCCGAGCTCGATCAGGCGCACCGTAGCGGCGCGGATGAGCACGTACTGGATGAGCGACGCGGCGCCGACGATCGTGATGGCCAGGCTGAGCAGGCTGATCGCACGACCTTGATCGAGCTTCTCCGGGCGGAGACCGGGCGCGCTGCCGACCACGGCGGTGATCGCGCAGATGACGAAGGTCCGCAGCGTGATCGCGCTCGGGAGCCCCGCGAGATCGCCGATCTCCTCCGGCCGAACGGGAGCCGTGCCCTTCGAGAGCACACGCAGAAGCGCGCGATGCCTGCGGATACGAAGGAGCGACGCGAGCAGACACAGGCCCACCGCGACGGCCGCGAGCTCGGCGCCGATGACGAACACGCTCTTCGTCATCGGCCAGTCGAGCACGATGAGGTTCGGCGCGAGCAGCGCGATCGCGCAGAAGCCCCCGATCCCCGTGAACAACTGACGGCCCAGGATGTCACGCGTGAAGGTACGGGCGACGTCGCTCATCGATTGTCCCTTCGAGGAAGAGGCATCGGCGGCGGCGTCATGGAGTCGAGCAGCCTCGGGCCCGGCGGTGGATCCGACGAGAGATCGATCACGCGTGAATCGCTCGACGACTCGACCACGGTGCCCGGGTCCGCGAGGTGCGGCAATGACGCGGTGAACGTCGAGCCTCGCCCCATCTCGCTGCTCACGTCGATGGTGCCGCCGTGCATGAGCACGAGTCGCTTCGTGATCGCCAGGCCGAGGCCCGTGCCTCTCCGTCGTGATTGTGCGTCGCCGAGCTGCCGGTACTCCTCGAAGATCGCCGCCGTCTGCTCGCGCGGGATCCCCGGCCCCGTGTCGCGCACGATGATCGCCACGAACGATCCGCGCGCCTCGATCCGCACCGTGACGGATCCATGCGCCGTGAACTTCACCGCGTTCGAGACGAGGTTCGTGATGATCTGCCGGACGCGCCGCTTGTCTGCATACGCGTAGACGCGGCTCTCCCCCGTGACCTCGAGCCCGAGCGCCTTGCCCGTCACGATCGCCGTCGCCTCGCGCACGACTTGCTCGGCGACCTGACGGACGTCCACGGGCCCGCGCGAGAGCTGCAGCGTGCCCGTCTCCAGCGCGGAGAGCTCGAGGATGTCGTCGATGAGCTGTCGCAAATGCTCGCCGCTCGTCCGGATCACCGCCAGCGACTCACGCGCCTCTTCGCTCAGCGGGCCGTCGACCTCACTCTCGAGCACGTGCGCGAAGCCGAGGATCGCGTTGAGCGGCGTGCGCAGCTCGTGGCTCAACCCCGCGAGGAACGCTGAGCGATCCTTGTCCATCTCCGCGGCCTGGAGCAGGTCCGCTCGATAGCTGCGCTCGGCCGCGGCGAAACGCGTGACGAGCAAGTTGAACGCGGCCGTCAGCATGCCGACCTGATCGAGCGAACGAATGGGGATCGGCTGGCCGGTCGGCGCCGCGTCGGGTCGCGCCATGTCCACGATGCGCTCGCGCACGTAGTCGACGTCGTCACGCAGCTGCTTCGTGAACGCAACTGCAACGGAGACGGCCACGCCGAGCAGGAGCACCGTCAGCGCCGCGACTGCGTTGACCAGCGGCACGTAGCCGGGCGGTGGGCTCGGCGCGGAGACGAAGGCCAGCACCGCGATCCCGTCGAGCGGTGGATCCAGCGGGCGAGCCGCGAACCGTACGCGACCGAGCGCGGTGCGTGTCTCCCCGCTCCCCGCCACGAGGAGCCTCTGCACCTCGGCCTTGTTCGGCGGACCGAAGCTCTCATCCACGAGGATCTGACCGCCCTGCTCGACGAGCAAGAGCTCCGTGCCGCTGCGCCGCGCCGCGCGACCCACGATCTCGGAGCGCTCCTCCACCGTCGCGACACGCATCCTCGCGGCGAGCGTTGCGGCGAGCGCAGCGGCGCGCAGCGAGGACGCGTCATCGCTGATCCGACGCAGCTGCGCGATGCCGAGGAGCGCGATGGCAAACGCCGTCGCGAGGCCGATCACCAGCACCAGCACCGGCGCCACCGGCAAGAGCGGGAGGCTTCCGCGGAACAGTCTGAACGAGATACGCGGCACGGTCGTCTCCCCCCGCACGAGCATCGACCGCCCGCGTTTTGCCTTCAAGCGGAAGCGCCCGCGTTCGCCTCGTGAAGCTCAGGTCGGACGCGGATCGGTGCCCAGAAGCGCGAACACTGCGTGGTCGAGCCAGCGGTTCTCACACCACTCGGCCTGCCGCGCGATGCCCTCGAAACGGAAGCCGAGCCGCCCGATCACGCGCATCGAGGCGTGGTTGTCCGTCGCGGCCGCGACACGCACGCGATGCGCGCCCATGTACCGGAACGCGAACTCCACCGCCGCGCGCGCCGCCTCCGTCATCAGACCCCGACGCATGCTCTCGTTGCGTAGCCAGTACCCGAGCTCGCACGAGCGATGCATGTGCACGCACGACTCGAGGCCCACGACGCCTGCGAACGTGCGACCGGCGCGCTCACGGATCGAGAAACGAAGCGCTCGCCCTTGATCCCAGTCCGCGACACACGCCTCCGTGAAGCGCACGCTCGACGCAGGCTCCGTGTAGTACTGCACCCACGGCAGCCACTTCGAGAGCGCCGGACGCGAGCCGTTCACCGCGAGCCACACCTCGGGCGAGTCCGAAGGATCGACGGGCGCGAGCAAGAGACGCGGCGTCTCGATGGGCTGCGATCGCAGATCGGCGCGCGGCGGGATGACCAGCATGCCCGTCACTTGCAGACGAAACGCGCGGCGTATGGCTCGAGTTGACCCGCCTCGAAGTCGAGCCACGCGATGAGCCACTCGCCCGGCGCCTTGCCCGCGATGATCGCAGGGCTCGGCTGCGCGCCGCTCACGCGGGCGATCCTCGTGGCAGCGTCATTTTTCACGCCGTCACGGCTGATCGGCGCGGTCATCACGCCGCCCTTCTCGAACCACACCATGCGCGCGTTGCCCGCGGCGTCCACGCCGACGGCCGGATGGCCGCCCTGCTTGCTGAACCGTTTGTCCCGCCAGAGCGGCTCTGCGCTCTTCGAATCGAGGTACGCCGCCGACACGCCCGAGTTGCTCTCGCCGTCCCAGACGAGGAAACACGCGTCCTTGGTGCACGCGATCCCCGTCATGTCGGCCTTGGACTTGTCCGTGTTCACCACGATCGTCTCGCCGATCCACCGATCGGCGCGGTCGCCCTTCTTGCGTGCCTCGACGGCCTTGCCCAGGTCCGCGAGCGGCACGCGCATGTGATACGCGACCTGGTTCGGCGTGCGCTCGAGCCGGAACGAGACATGCACGGCATCACCGGAGATGTCGACCATCGGAGAACGCACGCGCGGCTTCTGCGGACCCGCCGGCACGAAGTCCGTCGCGCGAAGGGCCTCGCCCTGCGGCTCGAGCTTCGGCGAGAGGCGCCGCAGGAAGAGCTCGTCGTTGCCCGAGTCGACCTCGGCCGACCACGCCACCACGAACGATCCATCGGACGCGCGCTGCATCGACATGCCCGAGCTCATCCCGCGCAGCGGAGCGATGTTCACCATGGGCCCGCCGATCCGCCCATCCGGATCGAGCACACGCGCATGCACGCCCGCCTCGGTGCCGTGCCCGTCCGCGTAAAGCAGCACGAGCTGCTCGTCGAACGCCATCACCACGGGGCGTGTGACCGCGCCGCCCTCCGGCGTCACGTCGATCGGATCCGACACCGGCCGCAGCGCTTCGTCGAGCGCGACCGCGTATGCGTGCTCCGCGCCCTCGTGCGTGTCGGTCCACGTCATGATCGGACCACGCGGCCCGAGCGCGATCCACGGCCGGCCTGCCTGCACGCGGCGCGGCTGCGCGGATCCGAGATCGTACGATCGTGGCCGCGCCAGACCCGTGAGCGAGCAGGGCGACTTCGCCGCGTCTGCCGAGATCGCCACCTGCACGTGCTCGAGCATCGTCCGCGGCACGCCGTGGCCGCCCTTGTCGAACGCGTCTTTCAAAAGCTTGAGCGCGCCCTTGTGATCGCCCGTCGCCAGCGTCGCTTGCGCCTCCGCGACGATCGGCCTCCACGGCAGCGTGGACGACGGCGGCGGCGTGTCGTTCGACGTCGCGCGCACGCTCGACGACGTGGCTGGCCGTGGCGCCGCGACGCTCGAGCTCCCGCGCGGGCTCGACGACGACGCCGTCGACACAGCGCCCTTCGCGTTCGCGCCGAACTTCGTCCACGCCACGTAGCCACCACCGGCGAGCCCTGCCAGCACCACCACGGCCGCGATCCCCAGGGCCGCTGTCTTCGGCCGCGGAGGCGCCTGCGACAAACCTGGACCGAGCGGCTCCAGCGTGCCCGGAGGCGCTTCGAACGTCGACTTCGTCCCGCGCGGCGATGCGACCTCCGACCCTGGCCCGCCAGGCACCGACGAAGGCGGCATCGAGGCGAATGGGTTCGGCAACGTCGACGAAGGCGGCGCCATCGACGGCAGCGGTATCTCGCCTCCCGACGGCATCCTCCCGGACCTCGACTGCGGCGGCGCGGGGACCGTCCTTCCGATCGACGAGATCTGATCGGCGGGGAAGAGACCGGAGAACTCGGGCCGCGGCGTTTCGAATGCGGCCGAGAGCTCCTCGGCGAACTCGCGCGCGGTCTGGAAGCGCTGATCGATCTTCCGATCGAGCGCCTTGTCGAACCATGCCTTGAACGTCGCGGGCAGGTCGGGCCGGTAGACGAGCGGATCGGGCGGCTGCGCGCTTGCGATCTGCGCGAACGTCATCGCGACGCCTTGCTCCGTTTGCCACACGGTCCGTCCCGTGAAGCACTCGTACACGATGCACGCGAGCGCCCAGAGATCGGCGCGATGATCCACCGCCCCTTGCCCGCGGACCTGCTCGGGGCTCATGTACGCGGGCGTGCCGAACACCGCGCCTTCACGCGTCAGCCGCGCCTGCTGCGGGCCTCCTGAACCTTCGAGCGGCGTGTAGAACTTGGCGAGCCCGAAATCGAGGATCTTCGCGAGCAACGTGCCTTCCTCGTCCTTCGCGAGGAAGATGTTCTCGGGCTTGAGATCGCGGTGGACGATGTTCGCCGCGTGCGCCTTCGTGAGGCCTCGACAGACCTGCGTGACGATCGCGAGCGTCGTCGACACCTCGAAGTAACGGACCTTCGTCATCCGCTCGTAGAGCGACTCGCCTTCGAGCAGCTCGAGCACCAGGAAGGGGGGTCCGTTCTCGAGGCGCCCCGAGTCGTAGACGTCGCAGATGTACGGGCTGCGGATCGCCGCGGCTGCGCGCGCCTCGCGGAAGAAGCGCTCGACGACCACCATCGAGGTCGTCAACTCCTGCGCGAGCACCTTGATCGCGATCCGCTTGCCGATGTCTACGTTTTCAGCCTCGTAGACGGCGGCCATCCCACCGCGGCCGATCTCGCGGGTGATCTTGTATTTGCCCGACAGGATGGTGCCTACCGGTAGCTTCGTCGAGGTCGGTGAGGCCATCAGATCACTGGCGCGAACGGAAAACGGCGGAGTCGGAGCGAGAGGGTAGGCGAGGTGGAACCCGCCGACAACTCTACGACGTAGGCGGATGCCAATTGCCTTGGTTTGGCGACGCTGGGCACAAAAATAGGCTCACCACGTCGGGACGCGTTGTTTTTTCGCTGGCGATCGGGGCCAGAAACATTCCCGAAACGTGATGCGCCGTAGATCACGGCCGGCCCCGCAAGCGAGAGGTCCGGAGACATGAAAAAGGTCGAGGCGATCATCAAGCCGTTCAAGCTCGACGAGGTGAAGGATGCCCTCGCGGAGGTCGGCATCCAGGGCATGACCGTGACCGAGGTGAAGGGCTTCGGTCGCACGGGCGGCAAGAAAGAGGTCTACCGCGGCTCGGCGTACGTCGTCGACTTCGTCCCCAAGGTGAAGCTCGACATCGTCGTCCCGGACCACATGGTCGGGAGCGTCATCGACGCCATCGAGAAGAGCGCGAAGACCGGTCGCATCGGTGATGGGAAAATTTTCGTCGTGCCGATCGACGAGGCCGTCCGCATCCGCACCGGAGAGCGGGGCGAGGACGCGATCTGACGGAGTGAAGGAAGCATGAAGCCGAAAGACGTCATTCAATTCGCGAAAGATCACGACTGCAAGTTCGTCGATCTCAAGTTCATCGACCTGCCGGGCATCTGGCAGCACACGACGATCCCGGTGAACCGACTGAACGAGGAGATGTTCGAAGAGGGCATCGGCTTCGACGGCTCTTCGGTGCGCGGATGGCAGCCCATCAACGCGTCCGACATGTCGATGACGCCGGATCCCACGACGGCGAAGATCGATCCCTTCCACGCGCACAAGACGCTCTCGCTCGTCTGCAAGATCTCCGACCCCGTGACCGGCCAGCCTTACGGCCGCGATCCTCGGTACATCGCGCAGAAGGCGGAGAACCACGTCCGCGCGACCGGCATCGCCGACACCACGTACTTCGGCCCCGAGGCCGAGTTCTTCGTCTTCGACTCGGTCCGTTACGACAACTCCCCGCGCGGGGCCTTCTACGAGATCGACTCCGACGAGGCCGTGTGGAACACGGGCAAGGCGGGCCAGAACCTCGGGCACAAGATCCGCCACAAGGAGGGCTACTTCCCCGTCTCGCCGACCGACTCGCTCGGTGACGTGCGCGGCGACATGATGACCGCGCTCATCGAGAGCGGCGTCTCCGTCGAGGTCGGCCACCACGAGGTCGCGAGCGCGGGCCAGTGTGAGATCGGCGTGCGCTTCGACAAGCTCACGTCGATGGCCGACACGCTCATGTGGTTCAAGTACGTCGTGAAGAACGTGGCCAAGCGCCACAACAAGACCGCGACGTTCATGCCGAAGCCCCTCTTCGGCGACAACGGCAGCGGCATGCACTGCCATCAGTCGCTCTGGAAGGACGGCAAGCCTCTCTTCGCGGGCGACGGCTACGCGGGCCTCTCCGACATCGGCCTCTGGTACATCGGCGGCATCTTGAAGCACGCCAAGGCGCTTGCGGGCTTCACGAACCCGACGACGAACAGCTACCGCAGGCTCGTCCCCGGCTACGAGGCGCCCGTCAACCTCGCGTACTCGAGCCGCAACCGCTCCGCGGCGATCCGCATCCCGGTCGCGGCTGGCAACTCGCCGAACGGTCGTCGCATCGAGGTCCGTTTCCCGGACGCCTCGTGCAACCCCTACCTCGCCTTCGCCGCCATGATGATGGCCGGGCTCGACGGCATCCAGAACCGGATCGACCCGGGGGATCCGCTCGACAAGGACATCTACGCGCTCTCGCCCGAGGAGCTCAAGGAGGTGCCGAAGTGCCCTGGCTCGCTCGACGAGGCGCTTTCTGCACTCGAGCGTGACCATGAGTTCCTCCTCCGAGGGGATGTCTTCACACGGGACATCATCCACACGTGGATCGAATACAAGCGCGAGCGTGAGCTCGACGCCGTGCGCCTCCGCCCCGTTCCGTACGAGTTCTTCCTCTACTACGACACCTGAAGGCCGAGCTTTGGTATCCTCCTCAGCCCGTTGAACCCCGGCGATCTCATCCAGTCTCGGTACCGGCTCATCCGGATGCTCGGCTCCGGCGCGAGCGGCACCGTTTGGGCTGCAAAGAACGAGCTCATCGACCGCGAGGTCGCGCTCAAGATCCTGCACCCCGACGTCGCGGCCGATGCCGTCTCGCTGCAACGCTTCTTCAACGAAGCGAAGGCGAGCGGCCGCGTGCGAAGCCCGAGCATCGTGGAGATCCTCGACCTCGGTCAGGCCGAGGACGGTTCGCCCTTCCTCGTCTTCGAGCTGCTCCACGGCGAGGGCCTCGACGCGTGGATCGCACGCGAACGCATGCTCGACCCCGGTCAGCTCACCGAGCTCTTCATCGGCGTGGTGCGCGCGCTCGACAGCGCCCATGCGCAGGGCATCATCCACCGCGACCTCAAGCCCGCGAACCTCCACGCGCATCGCAACGCGTCGGGCGAGCCCGTGCTGAAGATCCTCGACTTCGGCATCAGCAAGATGCTCGAAGGAAACCCCGAGCACCTCACGCTCACGCGCACCGGCACCGTCGTCGGATCCCCCGCGTACATGAGCCCCGAGCAGGCCGCGGGCCGCGACGACATCGATGGTCGCGCCGACGTCTGGTCGATCGGCGTCGTCATGCACGAGGCGCTCACGGGCACGCTCCCGCACGAGGCGCCGAACTACAACGCGCTCATGGTCCGCATCATGACGCGTGACGCCGATCCGGTGACGTCGCGCCGGGCGGACATGCCGCCCACGCTCGCCGCGATCATCGACGACTGCTTGCGCCGGGATCGGGATCGTCGCCCGACCGCCGGTGTGCTCGCGGCGCGTCTCGAGGCAGTCATGCACGAGCTGCAACCGATGCGTTACGCCACGCAGTCCTCGCCCCACGGCGGCGCGCGTCTTCAGAGCGTCCCGCAGAGCATGCCTCGACCGGTCCTGCCGTCCGCCCCGAGCGCGCATGCACATGCGCCTTCGTCGATGGAGACCATCACCGCTCCGATCCCACGTCCGAGCGCGCTCTCGGGTGGCCGCGGCGTCTTGGTCCTCGCGGCCGGTGTCGGCGTCGCGCTCGGGATGATCGCGCTCTTCGTGCTCAGCCGCTTTCTCTTGCGGTAGACGCGTTCGCCTTCGCCTTCGTGTTCGTGTCCTTCCAACGCAGACACCGATCGAGCCCGTGCTTCAGGTTGCGGAGCGTCACGAGCGATCCGAACGAGACCCCGAGCTCCACGAGTGTCTGCGCGACCGACGGACGCACCCCGGTGAGCACGCAACGTGCCCCGAGCAGCTCGACGGCGCGCACGATCTTGAGCAGGTGATCCGCCGTCGCCGTGTCGAGCACGTCCACGCCCGTCACGTCGAGGATCACGTACTTGCCGCGCATCTTCACGACCGCATCGAGCAACGTCTCCATCACCTGCGCCGCTCGCTTCGAGTCCACGACGCCGATGAGCGGCAGCGCCAGGACCCCGTCCCATACCTCGAGGATCGGCGTCGAGAGCTCGTGCACGGCCACCCGGAGCCGCTCGAGCGTCTCGTTTTTCTCTCGCTCGGCGGCGAGCTTCTGCGCCATCTCCTCATCTCGCGCCGACAGATCCATGACGAGCTGCGCCATACGCACAGCGCGGTTCGCCGCTGCGCGCTCGTGCTCCCCGAGCAGCGCCTCGAGCGTCGCCGCGCGTGAACGGAGGACGGCGTTCTCGCCCTCGTGGATCCCGTCGCCTTGCGCGGCGCCTTCGCTTGCACCTCGAAGGATCGCGAGCTTGATGGCGAGCGCGAGCGGACGAAAGAACTCCGCGTTCGCCTTCGCCACGTGCACCTTGGAGAAGAGCAGCACCACGAACATCTGCCCGCTCGGCAGGACGCCGCCGCAGCCGACGACAGAGCGGATCCCGTGGCGGTCCACGAAGCTCGCCTTGGCCGGCACGTAGGGGCTCTCGGCTGCGTTCTCCACGTGGAACACGTCGTACGTCCGCTCGGCGAGCTCCGCGGACGGCTCTGGCCGCAGCACCCAGCTCGCCTCGATCCCGAGCTGCGCACAGAGCCGCGCGATCATGGGCATGCGCGCGAGCGCCTCCTTGCTCGGCAGCGGGATGGCGACGTGCCCTGCGGACCGCATCGGATCGTTCCAGTCCGGCTCGTCGCCTGCGGTCGCGAGCAGCGTGAGGCACGTCGTATCGGGCGCGAGCGTGTGCCCTGCGGCCGCCCGGAGCGCGAACGTGCGCCGCTCCTCGGAAAGCGCGTCGAGCCTCTGCGTCACGAAGAACCTCACGAGCGCGCAGCAACGCTCGCCCGTCGCGGGGCTCGCGAGGTTGTCGTAGAGCGCGCGCACGACCTGCTTCGTCGTGTCCTCCATCCCGCGAGCGCCCTCTTCGAGCCCGCGTACCATCGCGCCGCAGCCGATCATGTCGTCGAGCGAGAATGTCGCCAGGTCGTGCATCGAACCCTCCCGCGCCACCGCGTCCGCCGCTCGGGCTCTCGACCGTCACGCGGACGAGAAAGCGGAACGTTCACGGTACGTCGACCCGGGCGCGTTGGGCAATCCGGTGAGCACCAGGGTTCGCGGCTCCGGCGGCGACGTGCGTGGCGTGAGGCTCGACCCGACGTGGGGGAGGAGTCTTTCCCTTCGTGTGGACCGAGCCCTTCGACCGGTACGGATCAGACGACGAAGGGATCGGGCTCGGCGTCGGGCTCGCGCGCTGCGCCCTCGCCGATGGCTGCTCGCGCGCAGCCGGTCCTTGTCGTGTTAGAGAACCACGCCTGGAGGGGAAGTCATCCGGGCTTGCTGGAACCGCCAGGGGACGACCTTGCGTTCGAGTTTGTCCTGCTTGTAGGTGCGTTCGAACAGCTTTTCCCGCTGCTCGGCGGTGATGTGTCGTTGCTCGTGAAGCCACGACCAAACGTCGAATGCTGTCGCGACCCGCGCCGGACCAAGCTCGGCAAGCGCCAGATATACCGCTTTCTTGTCCCTGGCCACGAAGACGGCCTGGTGCAGCTGCGATAAGCACAATGCAATGGATGCGTGCTCGCCGAGGTCCTCATCTCCCTCGCTCTCCTTCGTACGCAAGTGTCCGTAGAGGATGGTCAAGGCGAGATCATTGCCGTCGTGGATCACGATGCTCGGTGCTCCCGAGGGATCCTGCATCGCAAGCAGCTTCTGCCGGCGTTCCATCTTATCGAACGTGGCCTTCACGGCCACCTCACGCGCGACGTGGAGCGTCGACGCTGGCCACGACCAGGTCGGATCGAACTGCTGCGCGAGCCATCCGAAGGGCCCGTCGTCGAGGAGCCAGCAGGTCATCGGATTCCGAGGATCTCGACGGCTCGACCCGCCGTGATGAACTCGGCCTCATAGGCACGCAGCGTGACCTCGGCGAGCAAGCCGCGTGCGAGCGGTGAGGGTTCGACGTCGAGCCCGAGCTCCGCAGGGCCGCGCCGATGCAGCGGCGGTTCGAACGCGCCGTCCGGTACCCGCTCGGGAAGGTCGACGAGCACCTTGGCTTGTGCCTTCGTGATCCGCTCCGCATTCTTCGCATGCCAGGCGGCCCCTTCGAAGCTGAGACCCCAGCGCTTCGCGATGCTGAACACGTACGTTCGAAGGGAACTCTCATCGACATCGACATCGAGCCAGTCTCCCGGGACGATGAAGCTCGGAGCGAAGCCGTTGGCTCTCTGTTCGAGAGGCAAATTCTCGTTTTGTCGGCTGACCAGCGTGAGCAGGTCCATCTCGCCACCGTCGTGGAGAAGATGGCAGAGCTCGTGAGCGAGCACGGCTCGCCTCGACAAGGAAGCACGCACCCTCCTCGCCGACTGATTGAGGACGATGACCGGCGCCGCGCCTGGCTCATAAAGGCTTGCGGCAAGGACATCCTCCGTCTCGAACTCCAACCATGCGACGTGCACGCCGAGTTCCTCCAGCAGGCGCTCCACGGAAACGATGGGCTCCTTCGCCGGACACAAGCGGTCACGCGCCTTTTTCCCCAACCGATAGCCGTGCTTCCAGGGATCGAGCGTTGGGTCGAGGGAAACGACGTTCCGCGCCTCGGCGACGGGGGACTGTGGATCTCCCAGCTTCTCGCGGAGGCGGGCCACGAGCCTACCTACCTCGGCAGCCCTCGCCAGAAGTCGCGCGTCATGCGGGCCGAGCTCGCCGATGCCGGAAGGAGCCCGAAAACGTGCGGTGCTCCTGCGTGGGTTCTGTCCAGCATCCCCTCTCCAGAGCGCAGCCGGGTCCACGGCAAGCGCCGCGCCTAGCGCGGCTATCTCCCATGTCGTAGGCGTCTTTCCCCCTTCGATCTCGTCGATTCGTTCGGGCCGCATGCCCGTCAGGT
>JANMGF010000755.1:0-1971 GCA_031374535.1 Polyangium sp. (in: bacteria) | reverse complement strand
CCGCGAGGTTCTCTTTGACCGGTCCCTCGATGTCCTTGGAGATCGGGAAGTTCGGGGAAATGAGCTTGATCGCGGCGAAGAGCCACGCGCGGAGCCCCGTGCCCGTGGGGACGAGGTGGCGCAGGTACATGCCGGACCGGTAGTACGTGAGATGGCGGCTCGCGATGAACGCGCCCATCTGCCCGGGGACCTCTGCGGCGAGCGCGGCGGCGCCGAGCACGATCGCGGGGGTGTGGGCGTGGAGGAAACTCATGCCCCCGGGATCCATGGGATTCTGGAAGCAGAGGGGCAAGTCGAGGCCGAGCACACCCGCCGAGAAGACGATCGTCTGCGACAGCGGATACGGGTGCCGCATGAGGTCGATGGCGTAGGCCATCTGGAAGCCGAGCGCCTCGAGGGGCTGGCCGTTTTTCATGATCACCGCCGGCTGGATGACGGCGAAGACGTTCGTCAGGAGCGGGTCTGCATCCGGGTGGATGAGGTGCTGGAACCAGTCCTCCTCCCCGAGCGGGACCTGCGCCGCGGCGGCCGTGTCCGAGCGCATGCGCTTGAAGAAGCGCTCCTCGTCGGGCTCGGCGAAGCTCATCAGCGTGAGGGCCTGGCAGAGGCAGTAAGCGGAGTCGGCGCGCTTCGACTCGGTGTAGAGCTTGCGCAGGAGCTTGTAAGGCTCGGGGCGGTAAGGGTTTCTGCGGAGCAGGACGGCCTGCGCGGCGACGGCCTTGTCGAGGTACTGCGCCGGATCACTCGCGTAGAGCGTGGCGAGGAGCTCCTCGCGGTCGTGGTTCTCCGGATCGAGCGTCTGCGCGGCCTCGTAGGCGTCGATGGCGTCGGCGATCGCGCCGAGCTTGTCCTTGTAGAGCGCGCCGAGCTTCTCCATCGTGGCGAGCATCTTCGTGTTGTCGTTGCTCTCCGTCGCTCGATCGAGATCGACGCGATAGAGCCGCTCGACGCCCTCCCAGTCGCTCTTCTGCTCGCGCACCTCGATCGCCTCGGCGAGGGCCTTGTCGAGCGTGGGATCGA
Source organism: Polyangium sp. (in: bacteria) (assembly GCA_031374535.1). GTDB lineage: Bacteria > Myxococcota_A > Polyangia > Polyangiales > Polyangiaceae > Polyangium. Next base: position 951 of record JANMGF010000755.1, on the reverse strand, counting down.
GCTCGAGGACCTGGTCGTAGTATTCGATCGCCTTGTCGATGTCGCCGAGCTGACGGGCGCTCACGATCGCGGCGGTGTGCATGTACTTCGCTTTTTGCCGCTTGTCGTCGATCTTGTCGGCGAGCTTGAGCACGACCTCGATGAGCTTCGACCAGTCCTTCTCCTCGCTGTAGAGCTGCATCAGCTTGGTCAGGATCTTCCGGTCGTCGGGGCGCTCGTCGAGCGCGGCGACGTAACTCTTGGCCGCGCGTGTGCGATCGCCGAGCTGTGCTGCCGTGATGTCACCGACGTCGAGGAGGAGCGCGACACGTTCGTCGCCGCTGACGACGTCCATACGACGCATCTTGAGGCGAATGACCTCTTCCCAGTCCTTCTTCGCCTCGTAGAGGCGCACGAGCGCCGCGATGGGCTCGGGGGCCTCGGGCATGAGATCGGCCGCGTCGAGGAGCGGCAGGACGGCGTCCTCGACCTCGCCGAGCGAGAGCCGCGCCTGGCCGAGGTAAAGCATCGCCTCGGCGCGATCCAGGGGATCGAGCGTCTCGCCGAAGCGGTTCGTGAGATCGACGTAAAGCGCGGCGCTCTCCTTGTACTGCTTGGCGTCGTAACGGACCTTGGCCGCGCGGCGGATGGCCTGCGGCACGTCGGGCGCGAGCGCGAGCAGCGTGGGGAGGACGGAGACGGCCTTTGCGGTCGAGCCCATCTTGCTGAGCGAGTCGATGTAGTGGCTGACCACGTCGAGCGCGAGATCCTTGGGCATCGCGTCGGAGCGGTTCGCCAGCGACTCGAAGTGCTTGGCAGCCTCGACGAAACGAGAGGCGCCGAAGGCGATTTCCCCCGAGACGTAGAGCGCCTTCATGTTCGTCGGGTCGAGATCGATCGCCTTGGTGGCGGCGGCCTGGGCGCGCTCGGTGTCCTTCAGTTTTTCGTGAAGGAGGAAGGCCATCTCGCCGT
>JANMGF010000702.1:0-5109 GCA_031374535.1 Polyangium sp. (in: bacteria) | reverse complement strand
GGCCGCCGCAGCCGAAGCCGCAGGCACCGAAGCCGCAGCTCCGAGGCGCTCACCGATCTGGGTCTCGAACGCCTGCAGCGTCGGGTGCTGCGGCGCGACCAGCGAGAGCTTCTCGAACCACGGACGCGCGCGCATCACGTTGCCGAGCTTCTGCCAGAGGATCCCGCCGGCCTGCGCGAGCATGAACGACGAGTCGTTGCCGCCGTCCGACGCGATCTTCTCGGCGAGGGTCGCGACGCGCTCCCAATCGCCTTCCTTGGTGCCCCAAAGGTCGCGCAGGAACGTGAACGCTCCTTCGGCGTTGGGGTCGAGCGAGAGCGCCTCCTCGAGCAGCTTGGCGCCGATCTCCGGGTTCTGATGGCGCGTCGCCCAGCGCGTGCCGAACCTAAGCGCAGCCTCGGCGCGCGTCGAATCGCCCGTCGCCTCGAGCACGCGACGCTGCAGGTCGACGAGCGCCTGCGACCGCTCCTCCTCGACGAGGATTCCCTCGAAGAGCGCGGCCACCTGACGATCGAGCGCGTTCGCTTCGTACGCCTTCGAGAGCAGCCCCTCGACCTCGGTGGGCGCGAAACGTCGCGCGAGACGAGCGGCGCGCAGGTAGAGGCGCCCGCGTGCAGCGCCCGTGAGCGACGCGTCGTTCGCGCTCTGCAAGAGCTCCGCGACGTGCGCCTCCCAGCCGTCCTGCTCGACCTGCGCATCCGCGAGGCCCGCGCGCGCCTCCTCGCTCGTGCCACCGGACGCGCCGAGCGCACGCGCGTACGTCGCCGCGGCCTTCTCGTACTCGCCGATGTCCGAATACACGTCCCCGAGCTCCACGAGCAGCAGGGCCGCTTCGGGACCGTCCGCGAGGCCCTTGAGCTCGAGCTCGAGGAGCCTCTGGACCATGTTCACCTTGCCGAGGTCCCAGTAGACGAGCCGCGCGAGACGCAGCGCCTCGGTGAGCGTCGGATTCAGCTTGAAGGCGTCTTGCAGATGCTTGAGCGCCTTGACGCCCTGGAGGAACTTCTCTTCGAGGAGCCGCCCCAGACGCAGATGGTAGCCGGCCTTCGCCGTGGCATCCGCCTCGCTGGCGAGCCCCTTTTCGAGCTCTTCAGCGAGCCCCTGCCATTCACGAACCGACTCGAGATGATTCAGACGCTGCGCAAGATCCATGGATTCCTCGGCCTCAGACCTGACCTACAAAAGGCCTTGAACGACGTCGTCGAACCGCGCCCCCGACTAAGTGCCACCGAGCCGCGTGACGAGCGTCTGCGCGGTCTCGCACTCGGTTTTGTAGCTCGCCGCCTTCGCGCCCTTGCACGCTCGGGCCGTGAAGCCCTTGAGCATCTGCACGGCTTCCTGCGTCCGCGGCGGGGTGAGCTGCGCGTAAGTGCTGCCCAAGCTGAAGAGAATCTGCACCGACTCCGGGCCATCTTTGCCCGCGACCGCCTTCGCCGCCTCGAGCTCGGTCACCATCTCCGCGAGCGACCCGCGATCCTGGTGAACCTGCGAGAGCAGCACGTGCACACCGAAGAGGGACTTGTCGTCAGGCTTCGCGAAGTTCGCGAAGTTCTTCGCTTCCTTGAGCACCTGCTCGGCCTCCTTCGTGTACCCGAGGCGGATGTAGAGATCCGCAAGAGCCGTATAGTATCGGATCTCGCTCGGATTGTGCTCGATCGCCTTGGTGTAGTTCTCGAGCGCCTTCTGCTCGTCGTCGGTCCAAAGGAAGACGTTCCCGAGCTGGTGGTAGCAGTCAGCGTAGTTGGGATCGTTCTCGATGCACTTCTGGTACGGCTCCTTCGCTTCGTCGTAGGAGATCGTCTTCTTCTTCGCCTGCATCTCGAGCGCATACGCACGCTCGAACCAGTAGTTCGCGAACTTCGGCGCGAGCTGCGTGGCGCGGCTCAGCGTGGAGGCGGTCTTGTCCCAGTCCTCCTTTTTCTTGTAGGCCATCGAGAGCTTGTAAAAGATCCGATGGTTTGTCGGATCGAGCTTGGTCGCCTGCTCGTACTTCGTGGCAGCGCCGTCCGGGTTCAGCCCGACCTCCTTGTCACCCGCATTTGCGAGGATCACGGCTTCCTGCCGGTTCCGGCTGCACCCCAGCCCGAGCATGCTCGAGACCACGAGACATGACGCCATCACCATTGCGCCAAGCTTCATTGCTTCGCTCACCTTTCTCTCGGAGCCGGCTTCGCCGCTCCTCGCGTCACTCGCGCACAGACCTGGCTTCCACGGCCAAATCCGCACCAAGCACGCACATAAGTCCTCGATGTTGCAGCTCAAATCGCTGCTGAGGCACGGGAGAAGACGTTCTCTTGCGCGCCGAGAATAGGCGGATGGCGCGACGAAAGTCCAGCTGGATTGTGCTCGTCTCCGTGGCCTCGAGCGCCCGAGCGCGCTCATGGGCGAACGGACCCCGATGACAAAGAAGCGACGCCCCGCGAGTTCGTGACTCGCGGGGCGCTGCTGCGCGACTGGATTGTCGACGTTTGGCGTCAGCCGCCAGGGCTGAACATGATCGGGTACGTGACGGTCACGATGCCGCCTTCCGGCTGCGGGAAGGACAGACCGTAGAACGCGCGGACCACGCACGACACCACGCCGCCATCCGGCATGTCCGATCCACCGTTGCCCACGTTCGACACCGCGCCGTCGCGACCGATGACGAAGCGAACACCGACGCGACCCTGCAGGTTCGGGTTGTTCCGCAGGCCGTTTTCGTAGCAGAGACGGAAGCGACCGAAGTTCTGGCGCACGATACGCTGAATGACCTCGGGCGGGAGACGACCGCTCACGCTCGTGGCGCCCATGCGCACCTGCGGCGGCTTCGTGCGGTGCGACCCGGAGAGACGGCCGTGCCCGGAGCCAAAGCCCTGGCCCGTGCCCGTACCCGCGCCGTGACCGATCGTGCCGATCGAGCCGAGACCGATACCTTCGCCGCGTCCACCGCCGCCCTCGCCGATACCGGACAGACCGAGGCCGCCCGCGCCGAACGAGTCGCCGATGTTGTCGCCCCACATGTTGCCGCGCGCGGAGAGCGCGTCGTTGCCGAGCGAGTCGTCGCGACCCCACGGCGCCGTCGGGGCGTTCGGATCGCCGCCGGCGCCCGAGTTGAGCAGACCGATCATGCCGAACTCCGCGGCGTCGCGGAGCGCAGCCTGGCGCGCGATGTGCGGATCGGCGTTGTCCGCCGGGCCCTGCACGCCGAACTTGTTGCCAGACGCCTTGGTGTTCGGGTTACCCATGGAACCCTCTTCACCCTTCGCGCGTGTACCCGTGCCGCCTTCCTTGTTGTCGGCGGAGTTGTCGGCGACCTGCTCGGTCTCCTTCTCCTCCATCTCCTTTTCGGCGGCCGCGTTGAGGAACTGCTGGATCATGAACTTTTGATCGTCCGAGATCCCGTCCTCGTCCGTGGCGCCGAGCGGCGGCATGAAGAAGGCCATCGCCGCGAGGAGCCCGAGGTGCACGGCCATCGAGAGGCCATGGTAGAGGTAGGTCTGCGCGTCGAACTGCAGGTGCCCAGCGACCACGCGGCCCGCGTTCACCGTCGACACCTGGAAGATCAGGCCGTCCACGTCGATGCGCGCCTTCGAGCCCGGCGGCAGGGCGACCTGGAACGCGCCCGAGAGCTCCGCGCACGGCTGCGTCTTGCCGCTGTCGATCGCCTGCTGAACCGTCATCTTCGGCTGCCCGGCGAACTCGATCGTGCCCTTTGCGCGCGGCAGGAGCACCACCGAGACCGAACCGCCGCGATCCGCGAGCACGATCGGCGCGCGCGTCGTGCCGACCTTCTCTTGGGGCACGAAGTAATCGCACTTGAAGTTCTTGCTCTCCTCCTCGCCCACGTAGAACGAGCGCGGCGGGGTCAAGTGCGAGACGTGCAGGATCATTTGATCCCACATGATCATCACTTCGACCGAGGCGGAGGGCGACTCGATCTCCTCCGAGGGGACGTCCGGGCCGCTCTTGACGAGCTGGTACGTGTACGAACCCTCGGGCGCGTCGTGCGGCACTTCGTCATGCGCAGGCGCCTTCGGCTGCGCGAACGGGTTGCTCATGCCGAACGGGTCGCCGCCGCCGCCGAAGTGGCTCGGCGCAGCGGGCGCTGCCGCGAACGGGTTGCCCCCGGACGCCGCGAACGGGTTTGCCGCAGGAGCCGCGCCGAACGGGTTTGCCGCAGGAGCCCCGGCAAACGGAGCGCCGGGCCCCTTCGCCGCGCCAGCCGCGACCGCCACGGGCTCGGCCTTCTCGAGCACGATCTTCGTGCCGCCGATCTGGAGCTGATCGTCCGCCTTGATCTTGACCTTGTTGACCCGCGCGCCGTTCACGAGCGTCCCCGGCTCGTTGCCGAGATCGATCAGCGTGATGTCGTCGGGCGACGCCACCTCGATGACGGCGTGCATGCGCGAGGCCAGCTCGACGTCGACGCGCAGATGGCTCTTCGGGTCCTTACCAACCTTGACGATGTCCTGCGTCACCGTCTCTCGACGCACGAGCGCTTCATTCTGGTAGAGCGCGAACGTGAGCGCGACCTTCTGCTTGCCTTCCATCGTGAGCCAGCCTTCCCTGCTTTAGCGTCCCGCCGTCGCCCGAGGCGACCAGAAACCCCGCGTTCGGGGCATCAAGTATCACTCAGGGGCTCGCGCCTTCCCAGAAAGGCGAAAGAGCCCATCATTTCATCGCTGCGGTAGTGAACGCGTCCTCCGCGCTCTCGTAACCGCAGCCATCCGCACGAGCCCCCGAGCCCTCTCAGAGATTCTCGACCGACTTCAACATCTCGGGCACGAACGACGTGCGCGGACGGATCAGCGTCGTGCGAACGGGCCCAGGACGAACGCGAATCGTCGCGTCGTTCGGACCAAAGCCACCGGCGTTGAGGGGATCGTCGGAGAACTCGTATCCGTACCCCTCGTCCTTCTTCCCGCCGGCGCCGGCCTTTCCCTGGGCAAATGCGAACGACGTCACGAGAAGAACGCCGACACCAGCGACCAGCGCAGCACCCAAACGCGTTGACCTGTTCATCTTCAAGCCTCCTCCTCGCAAAGTCTTCGCCGTATTTTCAGTGACATTGTATCGTCCCTGGAGGGACGTGGTCAACGGGATCCGAGCCAGCTTTCGTTCGAGACTCTC
>JANMGF010000666.1:0-4060 GCA_031374535.1 Polyangium sp. (in: bacteria) | reverse complement strand
GACGCGTAGCGCTGCGGCGTGCGGCTCAGGTTCAGGTTGATGTAGTCGCGTTTGCCGCGATCGAAGACGATCTCGCGTGCGTAGGGCTGGAAGCCGTTGCGGGCGACGGCGACGAAACGCGCGCCGGGCTCGATCTCCTGTGTGGGCAACGGGGTCGTGCCGACGAGCTTGCCGTCGATGGCGATGGTCGCGCCCGTGGGTCCGTGGATGTCGAGGAGCGCAGGGCGCTCGCGCAGCTCGGTCTCGATCGCGCGCGAATCCCCCTCGACGACGGTGATCTCGCGATCGTCGTCGAGGTAGCCCTCGGCGGTGATCTTGTACCGGTGCTTGCCCGGCTTGACCTCCTCGGAGAGGGGCGGCTCGATGGGCTTGCCTCCGTCGAGGGAGATACGCGCGCCGGGCGTCGGCGAGGTGATGGTGACCTTGGTCTTGGGCGTCGCGGGGACGACCACGGAAGGGGGGATCGGCGGGGCTGAGCCTTCGGTGCGGGGCAGGCGCGTCGCGGCAATGACCTCGAGCTCCCCGAGCGCCGCCGAGGCGTCGGCGAGGCGGCCGCCCTCTTTGACCTGCTCGATGTAGAGCCGGTAGTTGGCGATGGCTTGCTTGAGCTTCTCGAGGTCGCCGTCGAGGGCGTACTGGCGGCGGTAGGCCTGCGCGAGCGAGAAGAGGATCGCGGGGCGCGGGGCGGCCGCGTAGGCCTCGCGGAAGGAGTCGATCGCCACGAGGTAGCGGGCGTTCGTGTAGGCCTTGGCGCCGGCGTTGAAGAGCGTCTTGGCCTTGTCGACGTCCTCGGCGGCGACCGCGGATCGAGACGCGGCGAGCGCGAAGAGCAAGACGGCGAGCGTGGGCGCGCGTTTCATCGGAGGGCCGGCTTCCCTTCGTACACGTAGACGTTCCCTTCGGAGGCGATCGCGATGTCGTCGACGCCGTCGCCGCTGACGTCGCAGACGCGGAGCGTCGAAAAGCTCTGGGCCGGCAGCGGAAGGAGCGCGGGCTCGGTCACGAATTCCCGGTGGTTCGGGCCACCGAGATCGAGGACGAAGACGCCGGAGGACGTCGCGAGGACGATCTCCTTCTGCGCGTCCTCGTCGAAATCGAGGGCGTCGGCCTCGATGAAATCGAGGTCGACCGCCTCGAAGATCGTCGGGGCGCAGCCCTCGCCCGTGCCGAAGCAGAGCCCGCCCTGACCGTCGTTCCAGTAAATCACGAGCCTCGTGGCGCCGCGCCGAACATTGCCGTTTTTCCCCGGGATCGGCGTGTACTCCACCGCGAGGATGTCCTTTCGCCCGTCCGCGTCGAAATCGGCGGCGCGCAGGCGCTCGCGATAGCGTTCGACGACGCCCGATGCGCTCGTTTCCTTGAACGTGCCGCTCTCGGGGCGCAGGATCAGGAGGTTGCTTTCATTCTTCGTGGTGGAGCCCGTGAGCACGAGCTCGTCGATGCCGTCCGCGCCGGGGTCGTCCTTGTCGGCGGTGTTTTCGTTCAAGTCGACGACGACGCCGTCGAGGAAGCGAGATTTGTCCCCATCCACGCGGATGTCGGCGAGCAGGTACGGTTTCGCGGCCGACGTGTCGAAGTATGCGTCGCCCTTGTTCGGGAGCAGCCATAGATCCGTGCCCTCCGTCGGCGTGGGGGTGGCGCCGGACCAGGGGGAGATCGCCGCGACGTCGGAGAGCGGGTCGACGTCGAAATGGCCTACGAAAAATCGTATTGGCAAACCAAAGACGGGGGATTGGTCTTTGCCGGGATCGGATTCGGTGGTAAGCACGTACGGCGGCTGCAAGAGCCGCGTATCGGTGCCCACGATGAAGCTGAGGGACTTCTCGCCATCCGTATCGGTGAAGGTGAGGCCGAGGTCGTCAATCGAATCGCGACCGAAGGCCGAGAAGCCTATCCGGGCGAGATCCACGACCTCCTTGACCCGGGCCATGCGCAGCGGCGAAGCCGGGGGCGCGTAAGGTCTGCCGAAGCTGACGGCGAGCGCCGGCATGTCGCTGGTGGAGGAGATGGGCGGCTCCTCGACGAAGGCGAGATCGCGGAGGCCGTCGCCGTCGAAATCACCGAGCGTGAATTGCCTCACGGGGCCCAGCGTGGGGATCTGCGAGATGGCGAAGAGGCCATTGCCGGATCCCGCGAGGAAGGTGATTTCGGACGTGCTCTGGCCGGCGAGCAGGATGTCCTGGTGCTCGTCGATGTTGAAATCGCCGACGACGACCGCGGCGCGGGCGTCCTGGCCGGTACCGATGGCGATGTGGTACGGAATCCCGAGGGTGGAATCGTTGGCGTCGATCTTGAGGAAGACCCCGTAATCGTTCACCATGTCGACGCGGCCGTCTTCGTTTAAGTCGGCGAGGACGCGCGGCAGGTAGGCGGCGGGCGCGTTGACTTGATCTTGACCCTTGGCGTACGTGGGGAGGACCTCGGCGAACGAGGAAGCGCGGTTGTCGATATTGTTGGGATCGTTGGTGGAGCTGAAGCCGCTCGGGGTGTTGTACGCGACCTCGATCTCGAAGCAGGTGAATTTCCCGAGCTCTGCGGGCGTGGGGTTTCCCGCGACAGGGCAGGTGGTGCCGACGACGACATCGAGCCGGCCATTGCCATCCATGTCGTGGAAAAACGCCGGCCCCGCGACACGCGCCTTCGCGACCCCGTCCTGCCGGAGCGCGATGGAAAGGGGCGGTGGTATCGTGGTGGGAAGGAGGAAAGGGGCGTAGATGTCGACGGCATCACGCAATCGGAAGGCAAGCGCGATCTCCGGCCTGCCATCCCCGTCGAGGTCGGCCGCGGGCGTCGGGCCGCTGAGCCCTTCCGGATGCGAATTGACGCCGAGCGCCAGGACGGCCGTCGTCATCTTCGGCTCGAGACCGGGGTCGTCCCCGAGCAACAAACGGAGCAGTCCACCCTGGGCTTGGGGCGTACCGGCATTGAAGCCGCCAAAGAGGAGGTAAGCGTCCGCGGCGGTGCTGAGAAAATAATCGATGCCGACGAAATGGTGGGCCACGATATGCGAGGCGTCGAGCTTTTCCCCCGGGAGCCCGAGCCCTGCCGCGAACGCCAGAGCAGGGATCGTGCCGTAGGCCCTCGGCGCGAAGGAGCGGCCGGGCTGGCCATGAAATACAGAGAGCCCAATGCCGACGCCGAGGACGAGATCCGCGGAGGGATCGCGGATCGCAGGGTCCTCGCTGCGGGCGTCCTTGGTGAGACGTCCAATGCCCGGGAGGCGGCCATCGGTGCGGATGTTCGTGACGCTCCCGAGGCCCCCGCTGCGCTCGTAATAAAGCGCCGAGATCCCGGTCGATCCGGCGGCGAGCACGTCGTCGCGCCCGTCCCCGTCGAGATCGGCCGCGAAGAGGCGATCGGTGTCGGCCTGGACGCCGCCGCCAAGCAATTCGAACGCCCCCGGGACGGGCTTGCGGCAAATGCCGTCGTTCCCGCAGCCAGAGCCAGGGAGGCACTCGGCGTCACGCGTGCAAGAGAGGCGGCACGGCCGCTCCTGCCCACTTTGCGCGTAATTGCAGGCGAAGGTCTTCCCCTCTGCGAGGTCGCTCTTGAACTCGCACGTGGGACCCGCGTCGTTGGGGGCGGGCCCGCAATCGCAGTCCTCGCCGTTCGAGGGCTCGATCACCTCGTTGCCGCATTGCCCCTCCACCTTGAAACCGAGATCGGCGCAGCCGAGCGCGAGGGGCAGCGACGCAAAAAGGATCCGCGAGAGTCCACGTCTCACGAAACGAAATGTATGTCGCGGCATGGCTCCTCGTTCACTGGTTGAAATTCACTGTTTGAAGGGATCTTCGATGTCTTTCGACCGCAAGGGCCCACGGGGCATGGGCTTCATGTCGATCGTCAGAGGGCCGTCGGCAAGGGGCAATTCACGGGGCAGATCCATGTGCCCCTTCGCCTTGAAGACGAGCTTCTCGGACGTGCCGCGGGGGATCTCGAGGGGCCCGGGCGCGTCGCCGAGCTTCGTCGGTCCGAGAAAAACCTCGACCCCTTTCACCCGGGTGTCGACGGTGATCTTCACGCCGGGAGGAGGGGCCTCGGGGGTCACGGTGCTCGCCGC
>JANMGF010000571.1:0-2275 GCA_031374535.1 Polyangium sp. (in: bacteria) | reverse complement strand
GCGCAGTTCATCGCCCAAGGTCCAGCGCCTGCGCTGGTCCGGGTCCAGGGGCGGATAGCCCCGGTGGGGCCTGGGGCAAAGCCCCAGCGCAGCGCCTTCGAGATGAGTCTCTCACCGCCCGAACGCCGACCCATTCCACCGATACCGAACCGCCCCCCCGTTGCTCCACGGGAGCAGCAGCGGCTCGATCCCCCCGACAGGACCGGTGTCCTGCGTGAAGGGATAACTCGCAGCCGTCCACTCCGTCGCCTTCCCTGGCGCGAGCTCGATCTCCGCGCCCTTCGATCCCTTCACGAACCGGAAAGCGCCGCTCACCTTCTTCTTCCCGATGGCGCGCCCGACCTCGGCGGCGAACACGCGCTTCAGGCCCTCGCCGGCGATCTGGTAGACGAGCAAGACCTCGCGGTCCACCGTCCCGCTCCCCACCTCGCCTGACGCGTTTGCGTGCAGCGTGCCTTGCACGATGATCTCGGCCTTGCCGTCGCCGGTCAGATCCATCGCGCTGATCTCGCTGATGTCCGTGCCCTTCGTGAACTGCGACAGGCTCAGGAACGAGTACCCCGTGCCGCCCTTGAAGCCCTTGCCGAAGAGCACGAGGTCGCGATCGTGCAGCAGGATCGACTCGGCTTGTTTGTCCCCCGCGACGTCGGCCGAGACGTTGAAGCGCGCCTTGCCCGACACGCCGCGCTCTTTCTTGTACATCGCGTAGACCTGATCGAGCAGCTCCGAGGCGCTCGGTCCCGCGGGCGCTTGCGGCTTGATCGTCTCGCCCGCGGCCTTCGAGACCGCAGCAGCCGGCGGCGTCGTCGCGGCCTGCCTCTCCTCGGCCGTCTTCGCGAAGACCTTGCCGTTCCATTTGTACGACTGTGAAGCGATCGTGTCCCACGGCAAAAGCGCGGGATCCATCGAGGTCTCGCGCGGCTCGTTGTAGTTGCCGCCGTGGAACTCCTTCGCCTTGCCGGCCGCGATCGTGATCGCGACCTTCGCGCCGTCGGGCTCGAAGCGCACCTCGTTCTCGATCGCGCCCTTCTCCGTCACGACCGCGATCTCGTGCTGGAAGATCGTCGTGGGCACGTCGGATTTACCGAACTGGAGCACCTGGACGATCTCGCGATACTTCTTCGGCGCGCCGAGGCGCTTGCGCAAGATGAGCTCGGCTTGCCCGTCGCCCGTCAGATCCCGCGCCTCGCACGAGGGCAACATGCCGGCGGCGACGTCGACGCCGACCTCGTTCCAGTAGTACTCGGAGCCTTTGCGGAACGTGGGACCGAGGACGATGAGGTACCGATCCCAGACGAGCACGCGCTCCTTCAGCGCATCGCCCGCGACGTCCGCGATCAGGTTGAACTTCGGCGCGCCGCGCACGCCCTTCTCTTTGAGCAGCCCGTCGGCGAGGGCTTGTTCGCTCTCGATCGAGACGGGGGGCAGCGACTCGTACTTCGTCGAGGGCGCAGTTCCGACCGTGGCCTCGATGGTGTTTCCGCTGTCGGCGTCGTGCACCTGGATCGCGCCGCGCAGGCCCACGCGCGTCGTCGCAGCCGGCGGGAAGGCCGTCCACGGGAAACTCGCCTCCAGCGTCCAGCCGCCGCTCCTCGGCGCCTCGATGACCTTCGCGCCCGCGATGGCCTTGCCGTCCTTGGTCCTGGCCGCGCCTGGGGCCTTGCCGGGGTCGCCGGGGTAGAGGAGCACCTCGTGCACGGCGCCGCCCGAGAAGCCGAGCGTGAGCGAGACATGGTCGCCGCCGCCGCCGCGGAGCACGTCGTCGGTGACGTCCACGGCGATGAAGATGTGCGTGCCGTCGTAGGAGAGGGCTGCCTTGGCTTCGAGGTCGGCCTTCGCCGGCTTGCCTTTGGCGGCGTAGGAGAGCGCCATCAGCGAGGGCCATTCCTTGGGGACGCCATCGAGCTTGATCGACTTCGTCTCGACCAGAGCCGCACGCACGGCGGACCCTTCGGCGGCTGCGGGCGAGGTGGAGAGGAGGGCCCCCGCGGTGCAGGCGAGGGCGGCGACGTGAGAGCCAAGGCGAGGGCGGGCGCGGTGGGTCATGAGCTGGGTATGGACGGCGGGAGGGGACCTTTGTTCACGGAGGGTGAGGGGCCCCGGGGGATGAATGTTCCCGCGACGATAACCGGGTGATGAGGCGGTGGGGAGGCGGTCAATTGTGTGCCCAGGGGGGTCGACGCGCGGCGAGGGGCGCGCGTCGATGTGGACGGAGGGTGTCGGACGCGGGGCGAGGGGCACGCGTCAACGCGACGCGAGGGGGTTGGCGCGGGGC
>JANMGF010000562.1:0-6441 GCA_031374535.1 Polyangium sp. (in: bacteria) | reverse complement strand
TCTTCGTGATGATCGAGACGGGATTCTGGAAGGCTGTGCAAACCTCGAGGCATTGCCGCGTGAGCTCGTAGCTCGCCTCGAGCGGCTGGTAACAATCGGTGTTTCCGGACAAGACAATCCCGTCGCCGCGCCACCCGGGGCGCTCGAAGGCCTCGCGGAGGAGGCGCGGCGCGTTGGTCTTGACCACGATCTTGCGATCGAAATCGGTGCCGGCGCCGAAGCCGAGGTACTGGTGGCTCGGGCGGGCATAACAGTAGGCGCAGGCGTGGATGCAGCCGCGGTACGGGTTCAGGCTGAAGCGGAACGGCAGGTCCGGGCTGTCGTTCTCGGAGAGGATCGAGCGGGCCTCCTCCTCGAAGACCTGGAGCGTCGCGTTCGGCGGCTCGTCCAGCCACTCGACGTGGGTCTTGGCCCAGGGGTTCGGCGGGTTCTGCACGGGGCGCGGCATGGCGCGCATTCTAGCGCGGAGTCGCCCGTTTGTCTGCTCGGATGTTCAGGCCACCAAGCTCACGCGTGCGCCTGAAGGAAAGCGAGGAGGGGCGGGTTCACCTGATCGGGGTGGGTGAGGTTGCCCGCGTGCGCGGCGCCCTTCACCGCGACGAAATCCTTGCAGCCGGGGAGGTTATCGGCGAGCAGCCGGCCACGATCGATCGAAATGGCGTGGTCCGCGTCGCCATGAAAGACGATCGCGGGGCAACGGATCTCGGCGAGCCTTTCGTTGAGATCCTCGCGCTCGAGCAGGGCGAGCGTGGGAGCGACGAGCTTTTCTGCCGGCATCGCGCGCCAGCGGGAGACCCAGGGCTCCCAGTGCTCGGGGCCGCCGAGGATGAGGCCCGCGATCATGTTCACGATGGGATCGATGGGGCCCTCGGTGCGCCAGGTGTCGAGCATGCCGCGGTATCCGGCGATCGTGGCGGGGTCGTCGATGCCGGCCTGCGAGGAGACGAGGACGAGCGCCTTCACGCGATCGGGCCACTTCAAGGCGGCGCGCAGCGCGAGGAAGCCGCCCTGGGACATGCCGCCGACGACGGCGCGTTCGATCCCGAGGTGATCGAGGAGGCGAATACAATCCTCGGCGGAGTCCCAGTAAGTGAAGGGTTTTCCGTCGTGGATCGTGCGGCCGAAGCCACGCGCGTCGAAGCGGACCACGCGGTACGTGGGCGCGAGGGCGCGGACCTGCGGGTCGAACATCGTGAGATCCATCAAGAAGCCGTGACCGAGGATGACAGGCGGACCGTCGCCGCCCGAGTCCTCGTAGAAAATCTTCTGGCCATTCAGATCGACGTGGGGCATGGCGTGAAAGGAAACCGAAAGGGGCCTTCGGGTCAAGCGTCGATCGTCACGCCGCGGGCGCAGGCTCGTCCGGCCTGGGTTTCTCGGCAGGCTCCCCCGCCATCGTTTTTTCGCGGCGGGCGAGGAAAAGCGCGACGGCGAGCCATACCCCTGCGAGCGGCACCGCGACCAGGGACACCCCCGAGATCGACAAACCCAGCGAAAGCAGCCCCGCATGCCCCCAGGCGCTCGCGGCGTCGCCCCCGCGGAAAACCACGGTATCGATGAAGCTCTTGGCCTTGTATTTCGCCTCCCGGGGGAGAACGGTATACAAAACTTCCCGCGCCGGGCGCTCGATCGCGTATTGCGCCGCGCGACGTACTCCCTCCAGCACGGCCACGACGGCGAGCGATGGCGCAATGGCGAGCGCGGAAAAACCGAGCCCGGAGAGGATCGGGAGCACCGCGAGGGCCACGGCGAGGCCGAGCCGCGTCATGAGCCGTCCGGTCAGGAAAAACGAAAGTGTGGCCGAGAGGAGATTCACGGCCGTATCGTTCCACGCGAACAACTTCGCATGCGCGGCCGTGCCCGCGGCCGCGTGGCGGACCAGCTCGGTTTTCTGGAGATACAAAAACGTGTTCATCGTCGTCAGGAGCAACATCGCGAGCGCGATACCCGCGAGATAAGGCGACGAGACGACGAGGCGAACGCCGGCGAAAAGCGAGCCGCCGACGGGCGTGTCGGAAGGGGCGCGCGTGGTGGATTGGGAAGGGGCGCCCGCATGATGTTCGGCGCGCCGCGCGCAGAAGATGCAGGCCTCGAGCGTCAACGCCGAGAGGACGAGGAGCCAGAAGAGCCGCGCTTGCCCGAGCCGCTCGCTGAGCGCCGCCGTCACGAGCGGGCCCACGATCGCGCCCGCGCTGCCGCCCGCGGCGATGACCCCGAAGAGGCGCTTGCCCTGCTCACTCGTGAAGACGTCGACGAGAAAACTCCAGAGGACCGAGACGACGAACAGGTTGTAGACGCTCGTCCAGACGAAGAAGACCCGGCCGAGGATCGGGCGCGGTACGCCGAGGGTCGCGAGCGCGAAAAAGAGGAGAAGGTTTGCCGCGAAGAACCGGTGCACGATGGGGACCAGGCGGCGGCGCGAAAGGCGCGTGACGAGGGCGCCGTAGAGAGGGACGGCGCCGAGCATCACCAGGAACGTGGCCGAGAAGAGCCACGGCAGGGCCTTCTCCCCGCCCGCGATGCCCATCGCGTCGCGGAGGGGACGAATGAGGTAATACCCGGAAAGAAGCAGGAAAAAGTAGAGGAAGGCCCACACGACGGCGCCGAGCTCGGAAGGACGCACGGCCACGACGCGCTGAACCAGGCGCAAGACGAACCCTTGCTGCATCGTGGACATGATGGACGAGCCGGCGCGAGAGGGGAACGGGGAATGCCGGTTCTTTTCTTGCTTTCTGGCTTTCACTTTCCGAGGCGGGCGAGGGCCTCCGCCGCGACCTCGGCGTCCACGAGCCTGCGTTTTCCCGAGGCGAAGACCTGTTCGGTCTCGGGGCCGCGGCCGGCGACGACGACGACGTCCGAAGGGCGCGCGCCCGAGAGCGCGAAGTGGATGGCCTCGGCGCGGTCCGTGATCACGCGGACGTCGGGGTGATCGAGCAATCCGCGGCGGATTTCAGCGGCGATCGTGAGAGGGTCCTCGCTGCGGGGGTTGTCGCTCGTGAGCACGACGCGGTCGGCTCGCCGGGCAGCCTCGCCCATCGAAGCACGTTTGCCCCGGTCGCGATCGCCGCCGGCGCCGAAAACGACGACGAGGCGCCCCGCGGTGAGCCCACGCGCAGCGGCGAGCGTACGAGCGAGCGCGTCGGGGGAGTGCGCATAATCGATGACGGCGCGAGGGCCGTCGCCGAGGACCTGGAATCGACCGGGAGGCGCGGGAACGAGGGCGATCGCCTCGGCTGCGTCCGCCGGGGAGACGCCCGCCTCGATCGCGGCGGCGAGGGCGGCGAGGGCATTCTCGATGTAAACCTCGCCGATGACGCGAACTTGAATTTCCGTGGGCATTCCTCGATATCGCGGCGACGACGAGAGCCGCGCGCGTGTGCCGTCCCAGCCCACGGTGATCACCTCGGCCACGAGGTCGGCCGGCAGAACGGGCGGACCGGGCGCGCGGCCCGAAGAAGGAGCGCCGTATCCGACGATTCGCACGCCGGGCGGGACGATCTCGGCGAGCAGCGCCGACGCGGGATCCCACGCATTGAGGATCGCCGCGCCGCCCGCGGGCAGGTGCACGAAGAGCTGCGCCTTGCTCGCGAGGTAATGCTCGGGCGAGCCGTGGGCGTCGAGGTGATCGCGCGTCAGATTCGTGAATACCCCGATCGAGAGGGGCCAGGCCTTCGCGAATCCGAGCGCGAGCGCCTCGCTCGTCGCCTCGACCGCGGCAAAAGACGCGCCCGCATCGAGCGCGCGGCGCATGGCTTCGAGGAAAATGTCGTGCGTGGCGGGGAACGGGAGCGGTTCGTCGTCGAGGAAGGCGCCGAGCGTGGTGACGCGCAGCGCGGGCTTTGATTGCCAGGCGAGCGCGGCCGCGAGGAAGGTCGTGGTCGTGGTCTTGCCGTTGGTGCCCGTCACGCCCACGGTGCGGATGCGGCTCGACCAGGGGGGCGGCGGCGGGAACATGGGGCCGAGGGTAGCAGGTGAAGGCGGCCCGCCGCGAGCGGGACGGCCATGATATACGATGTCCTCGCGCCGCGCCTTCCGACGGCGTGATCGGAGACCTTCATGAAGACGTCCTTGCTTGCGACCCTCGTCCTTTTCGCGCCCGTCGCAGCCGTGCTCGCCGCGCCCGGCGACGCCCATGCGTGTGGCGGCTGCTTCGTCCCGCCCCAGGTGAACAGCATCGTCAACGCGCACCGGATGGCGCTGTCCATATCGCCGAAACAAACGGTGCTCTGGGATCAGATTCGTTACAGCGGCTCCCCCGATAGTTTTGCATGGGTCCTGCCCGTGAAGCCGGGCGCGGTCATCGAGCTGTCCACGGATGCCTGGTTCGAGACGCTCGACGCCGCGACGTCGACGACGGTGTACGCGCCGCCGATCAACTGCAACAGCGGCCCGGATTTCGATTGCGGGTGCGCATCCCTCGAGAGCGCGGGCGGCGATTTCGGGGGCTCGGGCAGCGGCGGGGGGGTCACGGTGGTCCACCGCGGCACCGTGGGTCCCTTCGAGACCGTGACGCTCAGCACGATGACGCCCGGCGTGCTCGATGATTGGCTCACGAACGCAGGATTCGACCTCCCGGCGGAGACGGCGCCCGTCATCGACGCCTACGTCGAGGAAGGGTTCGATTTCATCGCGCTCCGGCTCCAGCCGGGCGTTGGCGTCGAGGAGATGAAGCCCGTGCGTATCGTGCAACCCGGCATCAGCCCGACGTTGCCGCTGCGTATGGTGGCCGTCGGGACGGGCGCGAACGTGGCCGTGACGTTGTTCATGATCACCGAGGGGCGCTGGGCGGCGAAGAATTTCGAGAATGCGCTCGTGCCGGAGGATCTCGTGTCGTGGGATTTCGCGACGAACCAATCGAATTATTCCACGCTGCGCGAGAAGATGCTCGCCCAGAATGGCGGCGCCACGTGGCTCACGACGTTCGCCAAGCCGAAGGCGCTGCTCTCGCCGATCCAGGGCGCGGTGAACGGGCAGGTCCGCATCAACCTCGGGGTCGACGAGTTCGGATTCCCCATCAACACCGCCAACACCATCGCGGAGGGGTACATCGGGACGGGCGTGACGAACAACGAGACGAGCGACGTGTCGTGCAGGAACAACTTCGGATCCTTCGCGGAGTCCGACAAGATGGTCGCGGACCCCTGCCCGCCGGGGAAATCGTCGATCGATCCGTCCTGTGGTCAGGTGGCCCCGAACGAGATCGACGCGCGTCTCTTCGAATGCGGCGCGACGGACGAGCTGCCGGACACGACGCTCGACGATATCGCGGTGGCGCTGACCGGTCTGCACCCGAAGGACGTGTGGCTCACGCGGCTCGAGGCGACCCTGCCGCGCGCGGCGCTGGCGACCGATCTCGTGGTGGAGCCGGCGAAGGCGCAGGTCGAGGTCGAGCACGAGATCCGGGCGCGCTCGTCGACGAACGTGGAGTCGATCTGCCCCTCGGGCGTGATCCTGGCCCCGGGCGGAAAGGGCGGCGGCAAGAACGATCGCGGCACGCTCGTGGTGCTCCTCTCGACGCTCGGCGCGGGCCTCGTCGCCTTCGCGCGAAGGCGGCTGCGTGGCGCTCGCCCTGCCCTGCCCGCCTTCGAAACCCGCGCTTCCTGACGCCGCGTCACTCCACCGAATACATACAAGAATCGATCGAGCAGCCCTCGGTCACGCAGGCGATCATCGACCGCCGATTCTTGTCCGTCACGGACGAGACGAGGGCCTGGCAATCCTTCATCGCGAGCCGGCCACCGCAAGCGCGGACGGCGGGGCCACAGGCCGATTGCGTCGAGGGCTCGATGCACCCCTTGCGCACGGCCGCCATCCCGCACTGGTTCGCCGTGTCGAAGCTGCAGATCGCCTGCTTGCCGCTCTTGGCGAGCAGGCAGTCGACGGCTTTTTCGGCCACGCGGGGCTTGAGCCCGCGCGCGAGCTTGCCGCACATGTCGCGGGTGTCGGTGAAGCTCTCGCATTGAGGCCCCGGCGCGCGCAGGGTGCTGCATCCTTTGGGCGCCACGCCGCCGTCGTCACACATCGAGGGATCGTCGGGCGAGGAGGAGGACCCGGACGCCTCGAGGGTCGCGCGGACGTCGTCGCTCGGCTCGCCCTCGCCCGCCTGAGCCCCGGCCACCGCGCGGGATTCGGCCGACGGGGGTTTGTCCTCGGCGGGCAACGTGACGATCGGGGCCGCGACGACGGGATCGCCGGTCGCGGGTTGCGACGCGCCGCCACACGCGCCGGAGGCCATGGTCGCCGTGAGGAGGAGAAACCGGGAACGATCGATCTGCATGGCCAGGAGAGAACATCGGAGCGGCGCGCTCTCGTCAAGGCCCTCGGTCGGGCTAAAAGACGCCGCGATCGAAGAGCAGGGCGCGGCGGGGCCTCGGGACGAAGGGGACGAGGAAAGGATGGGGATCCCCGTCGGGCGCGCTGTCCGCATTTCGCGCGGCGTGC
>JANMGF010000549.1:0-4457 GCA_031374535.1 Polyangium sp. (in: bacteria) | reverse complement strand
CGGCTGCGGGCATCGCGTCGAGCGCCCCCGTGCTCGGCTTTTCGCGCCTGCTCGCCGCCACGGCCTTGCCCGCGGCGCTGCTCTTCCGCGCCCGGTACCGCGCCTACGCCGGCGCCCGATGGCTGCTCGGGGCCGCCTTCGTGTGCGCCTTGCCTTTCCTGGTCCTCACCGTCCTCCGCGTCGCCGACCTTTCGCCCGAGCTGTCGACCGCGGGCTCCTTCGTGGCGATCGTCGTCGTCGCCGCGGCCCTGGTTGGCTTTATGGGCTCGGAGACCACGGGCGCGGGCACCTACGTGGGCCTCGGCGTGCTTTGTGGCCTCGGCACCGAGCTCGCGCTCTCGGACCTGAGCCACCCCGGCGCCTTCGCCATATGGCAAAACCCCGCGAGTATCATCCTCGCCGCCGTGGCCTTCGTCGCCGCCTCGGGCCTCTCCGCGTTTGGCCTCTTCCAGATCCTCGCGTGGCGCCTCTCGGACGACGCCCGCCGCATCGATCTGCATGCCGCGACCCCCGAGCGCCCCAGGCGCCCGGCGGCCCCGCCCTCCGCGGACTGGTCCTCCTCCGACTGACCCTCCGACGAGCCGAACGTGCTTATCGCGGCGCCGTCAGCAGGGGCCAGACCCACCCGCTCGACGGCGCCTGCCCCGTGGTCGCCTTCTTCGCGACGTCGCCGAGCATCCCCAGCAAGAACCGCGCGAACGACGTGTCGACCGGCACCGTGAACGCGACGTCGTTCTCCCGCTGCGCCACCTGCATCTGCGGCACCGGGCCCATCAAACCGAGCGACGAGAGCAGGCCCATGAAGCCCGTGAGCTTCTGCAAATCCGCGAGGTTCGTCGTCCCTGCCGACGCCGACGCCGCGTCTGCGTACGTGAACGAGCCGGCGAAGTTCATGCCCGGCGGCTGGAAGTTGCCGAGCGTGCGGACCTTCTGAAGACCCGTCAAAAACGGCATCTTTTGCGTCGCCGCCTCGACCGTCCCTTGCCCGCTGATGTCGCCCGCGAGGGCAAACGCCGCGTTCGGCGTGTTCACGAGATCGATCATCCACGGCGGGACCGAACGCGTGAGCGCCGTCGTTCGCAGCCGATCGAGCGCGCGGCGCATGCCCGTCTCGTTGCCCGTGAGCGCCGTATGCGGCGTGAGCAGGACGAAGCCCACGTTGCCCGCCGTGTAGAGGTCCATCTCGGCGTACCGCGAGCGCACGAGCGGCAAACCCGAGCTCACGTTCGCCCGCGCCTCGGCCGCGCGGCGGATCGAGGCGACGTCGAAATTGCCCTGGATCACCGCGCAAAAATCCGCGCCTTGCATGGCGTAGATCCCGCCGTAGACGCGCGTCACGTCGCGCGCCGGCACGAAGTTCGACTCGGGGCCGAGGGGCAGGACCGTCGTGATGATCGAGCCGACGTCGGGGCCGAGGCTCGAGTGGAACATCGCGGCCGCGTCGAGGTACCCGAGCATGACGGGATTCTTCGGCAAAAGCGCGACCGGATCCCGATCGATCACCGCCGGATCGACCTGATTTCCGCCGACGAGCACGAGGTTCTGGTCCCCACCCCCGCAGCCCGAAGGCCCGAGGGCGAGGAGCGTGGAGGACAAGGCAAGGAGCCTGAAAAGGCGCGCCGAAACAGCGCGAGGTGCCGCAAAGGTCATGACGTTCGACGACGATCCTCCGCCTCGGGCGTGGCTTGCGTGGGCCGCTCGAGCGGGAAAGAACCCACGATCTTGAGCATTTTCGCCTCTCGTTTGATCCCCTCGAGGGCGGCGACGAGGTTTCGGTCGGTCACGTGGCCGAAGACCTCGACGTAGAAAGCGTACTCCCAGCCCTCGCCCGGCACGGGGCGGGACTGGATGCGGCGCAGGTTGCAGTTGCGCTCCTTGAAGTGCTGGAGGATCTCGTGCAACGCGCCGGGCTTGTCGTGCACGCCGAAGAGCAGCGCCGTCGCGTCGGAGCCCGAGCGCGGGGCCGGCAGGCGCGAGATCACGCCGTACCGCATGCGCACCTCGCCCTGATCACCGATGTTCTCGCGCGCGACACGCACCGTGGCGTCCGGGCCGAGCGACCCACGCGGGACGATCGCCGCGCTGCCGTGGTCGTCGGACGCGAGCTCGAGCGCGACGAAAGGCGAACGCACGTCGATGACGGACGCGCGTGGATGATTGGCCTCGAGGTACGCGACCGTCGCCGCGTGATCCTGCGGCGTGACGAGGATCTTCTCGACGTCGGCCGGGTTGCCCGTGACGTTGGCGAGGACGAGGACCTGGCAGACCTCGTGTTCGCCGACGAGCTTCAGATCCGCCCCGGCGATGCCCTGGATGGTCGGGAAAATCGGGCCGTCCTCGAGCGATTCGTACGGGACGACCGCGAACTCGGCGCGCGAGCGGGTGACCTCGTCGATGGCGCTGAAGACGGTCTGGCCCGGGAAAAGCTCGGCGCTCGGGCCGAAGTGCTCGCGCGCCGCCATCCAGCCGAAGCCGCCCTCGGGGCCGAGGAACACGACACGCGGGACGACCTCGAAGACGCGACAGGCGGCGTCGATGGCCGCGAAGGCGGGACGGACGGCGCTGGCGGGCAAAGGCGGCTCGGCCGCTTTTTCCAGAGCGAGCAAGTGTTGCCCGTCGGCGATGGGGGCGAACCGCGCGGTGCCGCTGCGCAGCTTGATGATGTCCTGGGCGACACGCGCGCGACGCTCGAGCTGGCGAAGCATCTGGTGATCGATCTCCGCGAGCAACACACGGAGCTCGTCGAGCCGCTTTCTCTCGTCCATACCCGGCAACCTAGCATTCCTCGGACCGCGACGGGACGCGCCTGCGGGCGCACGCTTAGGGGCGACGAGACGTGCGCGCGCGGTTGTTCCAGGGAGATCAGGGCGTCGTGGTCGAAGGCGTCGAAGGCGTCGAAGGCGCCGAAGGCGTGCTCGCCTTGGTGTCCGACGACGGGGTGTCCGGGCTCGACGTGCTCCCGCTGTCGGAGCTCGCCGCGCTCTCGGACTTGGCCGGCGACTTGTTGCTGGACGAGCTGTAGAGGTCGGCGTACCAGCCGCTGCCCTTCAGGATGAAGCCGGTGCCGCGGGAAATCTGGCGTCGGGCCGTCTCCGCGTGGCAACGCGGGCACCCCTTCAGGGCGTCTTCACGAATCGACTGCTCGGTTTCCCACTCGTGCGCGCAGGACGTGCAGGCGTACTCGTACGTAGGCATAAAGAGACCTCTCGAAAATCGCCGTGCAGGTACGGCTTTCTTGGCCGCTTGTCAAGGCGGCAGCCGGCCATTCTGGCCACCCGAGGGCCCGGGGGCCAGCCCTTTCGACCCCCTCCCCGTTCGACCGGGTCGGGCCCATCCCGCTTGCCGCGCCCCCCTGCCGGGTGTAACCCTATCCCTGCGCGGTGCGTGACGGTACGTGCCACTATATGGCACTAGGTGACCGTCTCGCGGGCGTGGCCCTCTCCCTCGTCGAGGAGGGCCGCTGGGGATGACGGATGCGCATTCGTAAGCTCGAGATCGCCGGCTTCAAGTCCTTCGTCGATCGGACCGTGATCCGCTTCGACGAAGACGTCGTGGGCATCGTCGGTCCGAACGGGTGCGGCAAGTCGAACATCGTCGACGCGATCCGCTGGTGCATGGGCGAGCAGAGCGCCAAGCACCTGCGCGGCCGGAGCATGGCCGACGTCATCTTCAACGGGTCGGAGTCGCGCGGGCCGCACGGCATGGCCGAGGTCACGCTCACCTTCGACAACGCCGACCCCGAGGCCGCGCGAGAGCTCCCGCTCGAATACAAGGACTACGCCGAGATCGCCGTCACGCGCAGGCTCTACCGCGACGGGACGAGCGAGTACCTGATCAACAAGACCCAGGTCCGCCTGAAGGACATCACGGACCTCTTCCTCGGCACGGGCGTCGGCACGAAGGCGTACTCGATCATCGAGCAGGGCAAGATCGGCCTCATCGTGTCGGCGCGGCCCGAGGATCGGCGCATGTTGATCGAGGAGGCCGCGGGCATCACCAAGTACAAGGCCCGGAAAAAGCAGGCCGAGCAGAAGATGGACCAGACGCGGCAAAACCTGCTGCGTATCGGGGACATCGTCTCGGAGATCTCGCGCAGCCTCTCCTCGCTGAAGCGCCAGGCGGCGAAGGCGGAGCGGTACATCGCCTACCGCAAGGAGCTCGAGGACCTCATGCTCCACGAGGCCTCGCACAAGCTCCTGGAGATCATCGTGCTCCGGCAACGCGAGACCTTGGCGCGGGCCGAGTTCGCCGAGAAGGTCCTCGCCTCGCGCACGGCCCTGGCCGCGCGCGACGCGGAGCTCGAGGTGCAAAGGCTCGCCGCGCACGAGAGCGAGGAGCGTGCCGAAAAATCGCAAAACGCGGCGTTTTCGGCCGATAACGACGTGCGTACGTTCCAGGCCGAGCTCACGCGGGCCATGGATCGCTTCAAGCACCTCGAAGAGCGCAGGGCGGCGGCG
>JANMGF010000514.1:0-4891 GCA_031374535.1 Polyangium sp. (in: bacteria) | reverse complement strand
GCCTCGAGATCGAGCGAGGCGTTTTTCGTGCGAAACACGACCGAGATGCGATAAAGCGTGTTGATGGATTCGCGGATCGCGAACCTGCGCACGGAGAGATCAGGCTCGGGGGAGGCGACCTGGAGTTCGAGCAGCGACATGGGGATCGGGCCTTTCCGTCAGCGCTGCGGCTTGACCTCGTGAGAGTCGAACTGATCGCGGAGGAACGTGTCGACCTGCGGATAGAGCTTCTGCCGCGAGACCGAGTGCGAGACCATCGCGAGATAACCGACGGACCCATATTTCGGTTTACGATCGGGCACCAGGACCTCGATCCCGAGGTTGTTCATCCGGACGGCGCGTTCGTTGATGATCTGGGCCCACGCTTTGCCGATTCGCTCGAGCGCCCGCATGTTCACGTAGAACGTGCTCGAATCATCGACATAACTCCACCAGTAGAGCACCGTCCCGATCTTGTTCATGGCGCTCTCCATCTTCTTGATGATCAGATAGAGGTCCTCGATCTGCGCTGCGAGCAAGAAGAGCATGTGGAGGAAATCAACTTGCCTCTTCGTGCTTAGATAGATCCGCTCCGCCGACGCGAGCCGGGTCTTGAAATAGAAGAACTGTGGATCCCGCCGGCCCTGGTACTCGTCGTGCTGCGAAACGTTCACGGGCACGATCGGGATCGAATAGATGTGCTTGCACGTGTGGATCGTGTCGTCGAAGACCTCGATCTGCTCCTTGAAGGCCTCGAAGAGGAAACGAGTCAGCTTGCCGTCGAGGGTCGCCGGGTTGACGTCGAGCAAATCGAGCAGGGGCCTGACGAGGGCGTCGACGTGAATGTCGGAGATGAACCCCCGCACCGGGTACACGCCCGAGGCGATGCGGTTCTCGAAGGCCCGCACCGTGGGGGCGAGGCCCGCGAGCACCGCATTGAGCTCCCCGAGGATCTTGTCCCGGATGGCGTCGGGGATGATCTTGCGCCTGTCCCGGAGACCCTTGTTCTGGAGTGGCTCCGAGATCCGGATGGTGATCTCCTCGTTCAGCGCGAGGACCATGTTTTTCACCTCCTGGAAGACGAGGCGAATGTCCCGAAGCATGGCGAGGACCTTGTCGTAGAGGTTCCGCCCCTTCGTCGGATCCATCTCCCATTTCGTCTCGGTGCTGGTATTGAGCCAATCCCAGTTCACCTTCGTGCTCGGCATCACCTTGAGGGCGTCGAGCGCTGACGTGTCGAAATTGACGATTCGATCGACGATCGGCTTGATCGTCTTCTCCGCCGATACCACGACCTCGGTCACGCGCGTGAGCTGGCGGAGGGAGAAATCTGCGATGGCGGCCTGCGTGAGGTCGTAGTTGCACCATACGTTGCAGATCTTCGCGCCGCCGTGGAACCTCGCCGTGTTTGGCTTATGAATCGTCTGGAAAAACGGCGTGGAGAGGTACGTGACGGATTTGACCTTCCAGTCGCCGGGCCACGCGCTGAGCCTCGCGATGTGGCGCGTGACCTCGTTGATCACGTTGCCGCCGTGCGAGTGGCCGATGAAATGGAAGCTGACCTTCCGGCCGATGTACTCCCTCGGCAAGCCCTTGTCCGGCTCGATCTTGCGGCAGAGCACCTCGGCGAGGAGCTTCCCCGCGAGCTCGCGGTTGTGGACGCAGTTGTCCCCGCTCCAGCTATGTTCGTCGTACACGTAGACGTGATCGTACGACTTCTGGAACGCCACGACCGGGTTGATGAAATGCTCGTTGCCGTCCCAGTAGTAATCGCTGTCCTTGCCCGACTCGTTCTTGAATCGCGGGTCGTGCGCGGCGCCGTCGTAGCTGTTCGAGAGCTTGTTCGGGTCCGAGTTGACGGGGTCGACCGTGCCCGAGACGAGGACGATGACGTCGTACACCGGGCAAGGTTGCCGCGCTCCGCCGACGTCCGTGGCACTCTGGTTCGCGTTCGCGGCCGCGTTGGCATTCCTCAGCGCTTCATTGCCCATGGCCTTCTCCCGTCCTGTTCGGCCCGCTGCTGCCTCGCGCCGCCGCTTCTGCCGCGTCCTCCGCCGCTTTCGCCCGCTCCGCGGATTCCCGCTCGATCGCCACGCGGATCGCCTCGAATTCGGCCTCGGTCGGGTCGGGCACGCCCTCGGGCTCGGGTTCGAGCTCGCCGTTCGCCGCCTTTTCGAGCAAATGCGTTTTCACGTTCGACCGCGTGAGGTTCGGATCCGTCAGGATCGCGTTTGCCCACGGGAGATCCGGATCCGTGTCGAAATGGAAATGGTACGCGAACATGAAGTTCAAGAACTTGCACACGTCGCGCTCGGAGCGAATGTCGTATCGCGCGGCTTTCTTCAGCCCGAGCTCGATCGCGCCCCGCACGCCCGCCTCGCCGAGCTCCTGGCAGCGCTCGGGGAAAAACGTCTCGAGGTGGACCACCATCGTGTCCTCCCAGCGCCTCGAGAGCCGCTCGCCGATCGCCTGGAATTGCGCTTTTCGGATCGTCATCATGGTGCTACCCCACGACCTCGGGCTCCGTGGCGCCCTGCTTCCAGCGGAGCATTTCGCCCCGATCGCCCTCCACGAGGAACGCGTCGACCTCCGCGAAAAAATCTTTCGATTGCAGGGTCGTGCACGTCGGCAAGAACGCGCGCAACGCGACCGGATCGTAAAAGCGAAAATAGAGCCGCTCGTCCGTCTCCTCGTCCTTCACCAGCAAGAAGCGACGAAAATGCGTGCGCACGTCCTTGAAAGGCCGGCTCGATACGACGAAGATGTTCCACCGACGCATGAGCCCCTCGGCCACGAGCAGTCGGAGGAGCCGCGAGCGTTTGTCGGGGATCTCGACGAGCCACGGCGCCGAATTCGAGAGAGCGTCCCCTTCCGTGCCTTCGTAAAGGGAACGGCTGTATTCGACCGACTCGCGCAAGATCTGGAGCACACGGTCCGATCGCGTCGGATCCACGATCGCATACAGCGACCCTTCCTCGGCGGCGAGCGCCTCGAGGACCGACCTCTTCCGCGCCCTCGTCACCGAATTCGCCCTGCGCCCCGGGATCTTCGGCCGAGGCTGCCTCGGCGTGAACCCCTCGACATGCACCGAGATCAGCGTATCCCCGGCGCGAATCCAGGCGCCGTTTTTGATCTCAGCCTCCGTCACGACCTCGCCCTGGAGCTGCGTGCCCGTCTGGCTGCCCGTGTCGCGCACGACCCCACGCGCGCCGTCCCATGCGAGCTCGAA
Source organism: Polyangium sp. (in: bacteria) (assembly GCA_031374535.1). Classification (GTDB taxonomy): domain Bacteria; phylum Myxococcota_A; class Polyangia; order Polyangiales; family Polyangiaceae; genus Polyangium. Next base: position 1,683 of record JANMGF010000514.1, on the reverse strand, counting down.
ATGATTGCGTGAGGCCTGCGGATCTTTTTGCAGATCGAGGCCCTCGTTGTGGCGCCCCGCGCGGAGGACGCTCCCCGGCGCGAGCACCACGCGGGTGCCGCGGTGCGGTCCCCAGGGCACCTCGACGATCAAGCGCATCCTAGGGGCTCCCCCCCGCCTGGGCCCGGCGCCGCTTCTCGCATTCCTCGCAGAAGGGCAGGTCCGTCGTGAGCGCCTCTTCTTGTGGCGTCGATCCGATGAACACCGTCGGAAACCCGATCGCGATACGCCCGCCGTGCGACGTCGGATCCCCCATACGCGCCGCCTCTTTGTTGCCGATGAGCACCGTCGGCTCGCCCGACGTGATGGCATCGGGCAATGCCGGGGGGCAAACCGTCAAATCCCCGGACCGCGCCGCCGGCATGAACCCAATGAGCACCGTCGGCTCCCCCGTGCTCGTGGGCCCTCCGCCGTGCGCCGGGCAGGTGTGCAGATCCGTGATTCTCGCAGCTGCAGGCATCGCTCCCTCTCCCCTTTATTGACCGAGCTTGGTCTCGTTCAAATCCTCCGGCGCCGGGGAGCCGGGGTTCTCGACGATCGCCTCCTTCGCCTCGTCCGGCGCGTCCGGGCTCGATCCCGAGCCCGAGCCTGCGGAGCCGCCGCTGTTGATCTTGACCATCGTGCCTTTGATCGTGATCCCCGTCCCGTCGATTCGAATGAACCCGCCCGGCCCTTTGATCGTGATGTCGTTTTTCGCCTCGAGGACGAGCGACGTCCCCGCCTTCAAATGAATCTGCTTGCCCGCCTCGAGCGCGTGATCGCCGCCCACCTTCTCGTGCTGATCCTTGCCGACGGTGAGGCTTTGCTTCTTCTTGATGCGTTGCCGCCGCTCGCCATGGATGCGAAGGTGGCTGTCCTTGACGATCTTCTCGCGCTTGTCGTTGATGATGACGATGTCCTGGTCCTTCGCGATGTAGACCATCACATTGCCGAGCGTCCGCTCGTACTCGTCCTGGTTGACGATCTTCAATCGGTCCTTGTTGATGATCGTCGTGCGATTGCCGCCCGTGATCTCGGTCCGATCCTTCCCCGTCACCTCGGTGCGGTTTTGCCCCGTCGTCTCCAGCTCGTCCTTCACGACGTACTTTCGACGATTGCCGCTCACCGTGATCGTCTCGTCGTTCTTGACGAGCTTGCGCCGGTTCTTCTCGGCCTGCTCCCAGACGAGCTCCTGGCCCTTGAGATCCTCGAACATGATCTCGTTGAAGCCGCCGCCGCCGGGCGAGGACTCGCTCTTCCACGTGCTGCGCGTCTTGTGCTCGGGCAGGATGTAAGGGACGTTCTCGACGGCATTAAAGACGCGGCCCACGATGATCGGCTGGTCCGGGTCTCCTTCGAGGAACCCGACGAGCACCTCCTGGCCGATACGCGGGAGCAAGACCATGCCAAACCCCGTGCCCGCCCAGCCCTGGCTCACCCGGATCCAGCAAGAGCTGAAATCGTCGTGTTTGCCCTCGCGATCCCAGGGGAACTGCGCGCGTACCCGGCCAAACTCGTCGACGTGGATCTCTTGCCCCGGAGGCCCCACGACGGTCGCGCTCTGCACGCCCATGACCTTCGGTTTGGCCGTCTTCATGGGCGGCTTGTAGGGCGCCTTGTCGTCGGCGAACACCGCGTTCGCCTGCATCGACCATTCCTCGCCGG
>JANMGF010000504.1:0-4600 GCA_031374535.1 Polyangium sp. (in: bacteria) | reverse complement strand
CGTAGAGTGCAAACGCACAAGGGAGCTTAACTGTGAGACCGACAGGTCGAACAGGTGCGAAAGCAGGCGTTAGTGATCCGGTGGTTCTGCATGGAAGGGCCATCGCTCATCGGATAAAAGGTACTCTGGGGATAACAGGCTGATCGCGCCTGAGAGTTCACATCGGCGGCGCGGTTTGGCACCTCGATGTCGGCCCATCGCATCCTGGGGCTGGAGCAGGTCCCAAGGGTTCGGCTGTTCGCCGATTAAAGCGGTACGCGAGCTGGGTTTAAAACGTCGTGAGACAGTTTGGTCCCTATCTGCCGTGGGCGTAGGACACTTGAGAGGAGTTGCTCATAGTACGAGAGGACCTGAGTGGACGTACCTCTGGTGTTCCGGTTGTCCTGCCAAGGGCATAGCCGGGTAGCCATGTACGGAACGGATAACCGCTGAAAGCATCTAAGCGGGAAGCCGGCCTCAAGACTAGGTGTCCCGAGCCGCAAGGCTCCTAAAGACCCCTCGTAGACTACGAGGTTGATAGGCCGGGTGTGGAAGCGAAGTAATTCGCGGAGCTAACCGGTACTAATCGGTCGTGCGGCTTGACCATACCTCTAAGGCAACATTGAAGCTCGCGCGCGGAGTTCGGGTGACGAATCCGCGCAGCTTGTAGCTGCTGAAGGACGCGACCATGAAGACGACCCCACAACCACGGGGAGCTTCGTGGGTGACACCCAAATTTTCCGGTGGTGATATCGAGGAGGCCACACCCGATCCCATACCGAACTCGGAAGTTAAGCTCCTTGGAGCCGATGGTACTGCTGGGGCGACCCAGTGGGAGAGTAGGACGCCGCCGGGTCTTTTTCAAAGCCTGCAAGCTTGCTTGCAGGCTTTTTCTTTTCCATCACCTCGCATCCGCCCCCCGCAACCACGCGCCGGCCATCATCCGCCGCGCCCTTGGCCTTCGCGGCGCGAGCGCTCGAGCCTGGACCCCGCGGCCGGCGATCGCGCGGATGTGGTTCAGCTCGCTTCGTCCCAGCAGCGGCTTGCTGCTGATTTATTTTCCTCCGGACGAGCGTTGCTACCCTGGGCAAGGTTTCGTGGCTTCACGACGCGTCAAGCTGGCACTGGCGGGAGGCGCGGTCGCAACGCTGGCGGCCGTCGTCTCGTTCGGTCCGATCGTGCGCCACGAGGCCACGCGCGCGGCTGAACGGTATGGCGCGGTCGTCACGATCGACGAGGTTCGACCCTCCCTCCACGGCGTAAAGCTTCGCGGCGTGGAGGTCGCGCTCCCGGACGTCCCGAGCGCGCACGTGCGCTTCGCGACCATCGATGTTGCGCTCGGCTGGAGCGGAAAAAAGATCGCCCTGCAGGGAGGCGACGTCTCGGCCGTGGGGCCCCGTGACGTCGTGATCCGCGAGGCCGAGCAGTGGCAGAAACGTTTCCTCGGCCGAGTTTCGGCCGGCAGCGGCGAGAGATCGAGCCAGGGCAGGACCGACGCCGAGTTCGAGGGGCTGCGTATCGCCTGGCAAGACCGCAAAGACGCGCCCACCGAGTCCGTCCGCGCGAGCGATGTGAACTTCGCACGCCAGGAGGGCAAGGTCGGGCTCTCGACCGCAGAAGCGACCATCACCGTCGGACCTGTGTCCGTGGCCGTACAGGGTGGGCACCTCACGATGGTCAAGCAGCCGGAAGGCGGCTACCGCGTCGCCGCACTCTCCGCGCGTTCGCTCGACGCGACCTTGACCCTGCCCGCTCCCCTCGAAGAAGCGAAACCCACCGAGGGCGTTCGTTCGAACCCAAACGATCCGCGTGAGCCACGCGAGCCTGCACCTGCGCCCGCGAAGGCCGCCCAGCGAGGCGCGGCGGCGAGGGCTCTGCTCGTGCGCGGCGCGACCCTGCTCGACGCCACGCTCGAGCAAGGGGCGAAGGTCGAGCTCGACAGCCTCCACGCACAGGTACGTCGCGGGCGCGACACGCTGAACCTCGGCCCGGGCTCGCTCGTGGTCCGCCGCGATACCGGCCGGATGCTCGTCGAGCTATCGCCGCGCGCGCGCGCCGATAAAGAAGAGCAAGCGCTCACGTTCTCCTTGAGCGTCCCGTTCGGAGAGACGGGCGGCGAGATCGTCGCCGACGTGAAGGGCGGCCCCCTCTACCTCTCGACGCTGGGCATCCGCGACGGGGATTTCGGCCTCTTCGACGTGGCCAAGACATCCCTCACGACGCGCTCGCACCTCGTCCTTTCGGCTGACGGGAAACAACTCCGCGTGGACGGCGACGGCCGCGTGCAGAACCTTTCGCTCCGCAGCGACGCGCTCTCCGACGAGCCGATCGCAGGCCTGGAGCTGGCCTTTCGGCTCCGCGCGGAGACGGCACTCGACGGCTCGTCGCTCCGCGTGGACGAAGGCGAAGTCGACCTTGGCGCCGTCCGCCTGGTCGCACACGGGCGCTACGATCGCGTGGCCGACGGTCACCGCGTGCGGGCCGAGTTCGATGTACCGCTCACGGCGTGCCAGTCGATCCTCGACGCCGCGCCGAAGGGGCTCGTCCCGCGGATCGCGGGCATGCGTATGGCCGGCTCGTTCGCGATCAAAGGCCGCGCGCGTTTCGACACGGCAAAGCTCGATCGGGACTTCGACGTCTCGTGGGACACGTCGAACACGTGCCGCGTCACCGAGGCGCCGCCCGAGGTCGACGCGGCACGGTGGCGCAAGCCTTTCCGACGCTCGGTGCTCGGTCCGGCCGGCGAGCGTGTCGAGATCGAGAGCGGGCCGGGCACGGCTGGATGGGTCCCGTACGGCGCGATCTCGCGCTTCATGGAGACGGCCGTCCTCACGACCGAGGACAGCGGCTTCCGGCGTCACGGCGGCTTCGACAACGAGGCCATCCGCAATTCCATCCGCGAGAACCTGCGCAAAGGTCGCTTCGTGCGCGGCGCGAGCACGCTCAGCATGCAGCTCGCGAAGAACCTCTACCTCGACCGCGTGAAGAACCTCTCGCGCAAGCTGCAGGAGGCCGTGCTCACGACCTACCTCGAGCAGGAGCTCACGAAGGAGCAGATCCTCGAGCTTTACTTCAACGTCGTCGAGTTCGGCCCCATGATCTACGGGATCGGTCCGGCCGCGCGGTACTACTTCAACACCTCCGCCTCCGACCTTTCGCTCGGGCAAGCCCTCTACATCTCGTCGATCCTGCCGAACCCGAAGCAACAACACTTCGCGATCGGCGGCGCCGTGAGCCCGGGCTGGATGAACTACCTGCGCAAGCTCATGGACGTCGCGCATCGCCGCAAATGGATCAGCGACGAGGAGCTCGAGGAGGGGTTACGCGAGAACGTGGTCCGTGGGCAGCCTGCGCCGCCGCGCGCCGCGCGTTCGGGGGAGCCTTCGGGCAGCGAGGGGAGCGCGGGGGCCGAGGGCAGCGGGGAACCGCCGGAGCCGCCGGAGCCGCCGACCGAAGACTAACGGCCGGCCTTTTCCTTGCGTCGCGGGGCGAAGAAGGCGCGCAGGAGGCCGGCACATTCGTCCGCGAGGACGCCGCCCTGGACCTCGTATCGGTGGTTCAGGCGCAAGTCGCGGCCGATCGTGAAGAGCGTGTCGACGGCGCCTGCTTTGGGGACGGCGCAGCCGTAGACGAGGCGTGACACGCGTGCGTTGACGAGCGCGCCCGCGCACATGGGGCAGGGCTCGAGCGTCACGTAGACCGTGAGGCCTGCGAGCCTCCAGGCGCCGCGCTGCCGGGCTGCATCGCGTAACGCCTCGACCTCCGCGTGTGCGGTTGGATCCTGGAGAAGCTCGCGGCGGTTGCGCCCGCGGCCCACGATGGTGCCCGCCGGGTCCACCAGGACCGCGCCCACGGGTACGTCGTCCGCTTCGGCCGCCCGCACGGCGTCCTCGAGGGCCGCGCGCATGAACGCCGCGTCCCGTGCGTGAATCGGGTCTTCGGCGCTGACCGTGGCAACGTCGCTCACGCGGGCCGCGTCTTCGTTGGCCGCGTCTTCGTTGGCCGTAGGCGCTGCGTGATTTTCCGACCGGCTCGTCATCGAACAGCCCACCCGCCGCTCGAAAGGATGGGGACTGAAGAGGTTTGGCGCGCCCAGGAAGATTCGAACTTCCGACCCTCGGCTTCGTAGGCCGATGCTCTATCCAGCTGAGCTATGGGCGCACTCGTGATCTCGAAAACCGCGGGGTACAGGGCCCCCTGCGGGTGCGTCGCGGCTTCTTGTGCGACACGAGTGGGGGCGTTTAAGCGGCTCTCGCTCCCAAGTCAAGCAAAAATCGTCCGGTGCATCCAGCAGCCCCGTTTTTAGGGCTTTTCGAGGCGTCTTTTTCCGGCCGTCGCCCGCAACGCGAAGCACAAAAAAGCAACGCGCGGCGGTCCAGGGGAGCCGCCGCGCGCTTTCTACGCTCGTTCAAGGCCGTTCAAGCGATGTCGAGGGAGGCAAAGCCAAGAAGCGTTCAAGCAAAGGTCAGGAAGCCAAGTGTCGTAAGCCAAGCGATCCGCCGGATGTAGCCCATCACCCGGGGGATAAGTGAAAGCGTCGGCCGAAGCCGGGGCTCTCGAGGATAAGCGTGCGTGAAGAAGAAGAAGTCAGGCCGACAGCGCCGTCGCACGCCAGACCGCC
>JANMGF010000440.1:0-13280 GCA_031374535.1 Polyangium sp. (in: bacteria) | reverse complement strand
CGAGACCACCGGCATCGGAGTTTCGCGTGCACCTGCAGATTTACGGTGCATGTGGTGGGGGAACGCTCGTGGGTGATTCCCTGAGAGTAGCCATGCCCTTGTGGGAGACGCCTTTTTACCTCTATAGTCTCCGCGGATTGGGAGAGCAGATAGAAGTAAAGCGTGCCATGGAGCTGGACCCAGAGCTTTCGTTTTTCATGGATGCATCCAATGTGTGGTACTTCGGGCACAAAGAGGGAAGGTTATTCGTATATGATGCTCCGTTCGACGAACTCTACGAGCGCGGTCCCATCGAATCCGCGCTGGAGGAACTCATCGCAGAGTGGGAAGAGGCTAAGCCCAGCGAGTCGTCGCTCCAGAGGACGGGAGCGGTGATCGTTGACCCCGACAAACCGATCGCGTAGGATGCCGGGCAGAGTATGGACGACAAACTCGACCTCGGTCAGGTGTACGCGCCGCCCGTCGCGACGCCGCCCGCCGCGCCGCCGCCCGACGTGATCTCGCCCTACGACAAGCTGGTGAAACTCTCTTTCCCCATGGGCGCCGGGGTCGGGCTGGTTCTCGGCAGTGTGGTGTATCTCCAAAGCGCCTACGCGCTGAGCATGTTCAATGCGCAGGAGAACGGCCCGGGGATCGTGTGCGTCGGCGTGCTCCGCGGGTGGGGTGCCGCCTGCGCCGTGCTCGCCGTATCCCTCACGGCGGTCCTCCTCCTCCATCGCGCGGGGCGCAGGGCGAGCGGGCCCATCAAGGTCGATCACGCGCGCGTGTACCTCGTCCTGGCGACGCTCCCCCTCCTCAGCGTCGTCACCGCCCCGTTCTGCCTCCTGGCCGCCCTGCTTCTGTGGCTGGCAGAACCCGCGGGGACAACGAGCGAATTTGGGGCATCCCTGTCCTCTCTCGTGAGATGGACCGATTTCAAGTACCTCCCGGCCGATGGCGCGCTCGGCGGGCTCTTGGTCACGGGCCTGCTCCGTATCGGGGCAGGTTGGCTCACCACGAAGAAGCACGGCCTCGCCCTGAAGCTCTTCGTCGCGTACGCCGCGCTCGCCATACCCAATGCGGGTCTACGAACTCTCTTCTCGATCGTGGATCCGATTTAAGTTCTTGACATGTGCCCGAAATGAAGAAGGCCCCCTCGGACGAACCGAGGGGGCCTCTTTCACTTCGCCTATCGGCGCGGATCAGCCGAAGAGCGCGAGCTCTTCCTTCTCCTTGATGGGGAAGCGCACCGCGATCTCGTTCTGATCGATCCCCGCGAGCCTGCGCAGCGCGCGGTGGACGTGACCGGGCTTCAGGCGAACGCCTCCGCCCTCGACCGGATCCAGCGTGTTCGGATCGACGTTCATCGGGTTATGACGCTCGGTCGTTTGCCCGATGACCCGGTTGCCCGGGATGCCCGCGCCCATGGCCAGCATGCTCGTGATCGACCAGTGGTCCTTGCCGTTGCCGCTGTTGTAGCCCGGCGTGCGGCCGAAATCGGACCCGACGACGATCACCATGTTGCCCCAGACGCCCGCCGCCTTGGACGCTTCGACGAGGTAATCGATGCCGTCCCAGAGCTCGGCCTGGCGCGCGAACTGCTGCTGGTCGTTGTTGCCGTGCGTGTCGAACCCGCCGATGCTGAGGTTCGCGCTGACGCAGACCCCGGCGCGGTATGCGGCGAGCGCGATCTGCGCCTGGCGCCGCAGGTTCGAGTTCTCGAGCTGATCGGGACCGGGCAGGTACTCCGTCAGCTGCTTGAGCTCGTTTTGCCCCGAGCGCGCCGTGAACAGCATGCCCATCGCTTGCTGGATGCGCGGCAGGTTCTGCTTGTCGGCGTACGCCTTGTGACGGGCCGAGCGCATCTCGCTGATACGCGCCTGGGTCTCGTCCGTGTAGTACGATTGGTTCTGGTCGATGACGTTCGGGAAGGCGATGCGACGGATCGCATCGATGTTGCCCACCCGGGTCACCGCCACGGTGCCGGCCGTCGTATCGTACCCGCCGTACGAGACGTACGACATCGGGAGCCCGCCGCCTGCGGCCGCGGCCACGAGCGCTCCGAACGAGGGCTTGTTTTCGGTCAACGTGCCTGCCCACGTCACGCGCGTGCCGACGTCATGGCTGTTCGTCGACGTGTCGACCGAGTTCATCACCAGGAGGTCGTTCACGTACTTGTCGAAGAATGCCTTGTTCGCGCCGGCCGGATCGGGCGCGTACCGCATCTTGACCTTGCTCGTGCTCCCCACCGCCGTGCCGATGTCGGTGGCGAGGTAGTTGTTCATCTTGTCCGGATCGTCCGGACCCTTCGACCCCTTCGGATCGCAGCCGGACGTGACGTCCCAGCCGCCGCCGCAGTGGATCATGACCCAGAACTTGCCGGTGTACGGCGCGGCTCCGGCGTTGGTGCTGAAGGGGATGCTCCCGGCCGCAATGCCGAGCCCCGCAGTCGATGCAATCTTGAGGAAATCTCTTCGATCCATGGGGCTGGCTCCTACTCGTAAAGGAACTGGAAGTCGGACATCATGTACGTCACGACCGTCATCCAGGAGCGGATGACGTAGTTCGGATCCTCTTGAAGACGATCCTCCTCGGGCAGCGACGCACGCGTCCAGTAGTCGTTCTCCACGCGGCAGGGGCCAGGCAACCACGTCGAGTACTTCCCCTCGGGCTGCGACGCGTCGCTCATCCCCTTCACGCCCTCGCGGTACGTCTCGAGGAAGAGCTTGTACGTGCGCTCGATCTCGGGATGCCCGTCCGGCAGGGCCTCGCCGAGGATGTGCTTGTGGAGGAGCTGGATGTTTTTCTTGATGGCCACGACGGCCGGCGCCACGGGGAAGCCGTTCTTGTCCTCCGGCTCGAAGCTCGTCTCCACGTACGGGAAGAGCGTGCGCTCTGCGGTCGGCTTCCACAGGTCGCGCGGGACCGCGATGCAGGACATCTCGTTCGCCATGCGCTCGCCGATGTTCGCCATGATCCCGTTCGGGCTGGTGACACGCTTGACCACGTCGACCGAGTCGATGCCGCCGTAGAGCAAGCGGTAGTTGTCGCCGCGGAGCAGGTAGTCGTTCGTCCCGCCGCCGTCCTCGAATGCGCGAGGACGCCACGGATACCCCATGACTGCCTGGATCTTCCGGTGCAGCTGCTCGGGCGTCACGAGGCGGCCCATGCCGACCTCACCGAGCCGCGCCTTGCTGGCTGCGTCGAGCGTCCCGCTGTTCTTCGCGCGGAAGTACGGGCTGTGGATGATCTCCTTCACCACGGTCTTGAGATCGTAGTTCGACGCCTCGAACTCACGCGCGATCTTGCTGAACTCCGTGTACTCGGCGAGGTACGCGTCGAACTCGGCGGAGAAGTCCGATGCTTTGCGATCCGTCGGCGCGACGAGCGGCTTTTGCCCCGTCAGGCCTTCGAAGACCACGTACACGGCCGAGAGCCCGAAGCGCGGGTCGGCGGCGACGCGGGGCGCGAGCCACTGCAACCCTTGCGGCAGCATGTCGTAGGGCGTCTTCTCGCCCTTGAAGCCCGGCGGACGCATGTCCTCGAGCGGCTGCTCCATCGGGTTATACTGCGCCCTCTCGCCCCAGTGGCGGAACTGGGCCGCGACGGGGTCCATGTCCGCGTGGCACTGGATGCAGGCCGCCGCGTTGAGGGTCGGGTTGACCTCGGTGATGAGCGTCTGATCGAGCGGCTGCTGGCCGGTCTTCAGGATGTCGGTGCCGAGGAAGAACTGGTAGACCATGCGCGCGCGCGCCCGGTTCCGGTTCGTCTCCGTCGTCGGGAAACGGTTCAGGAACATCGGCGACGTGAGCACGCCGGCGTGCGGCAGGCCCGGGATCTGCGCCTCGATGAACTCGGCCGGATCCGCGTCGTTCTTGAACGCCAGATCGCTCAGCATGAACGCCTTCGCGGAGAAGGGGTTCACCATGATGTAGTTCGCGGTCAGGACCTCGCTGAAGGGCCGGTTCTCGCGCACCACGTGGGCCACGAGCTCGAGCGGCTCGCGCGCCACGCCGCGGTTCGTCCAGGAACGCAGCTTGTTGTAGAGGTCATCGGCGTTCCAGGCGCCGTACTTCTGGATGGAGTCCTCGATCTGCGTGGGATCGGACGAGGCTCCCTCGAAGAACTGGTCGTACCAGTACGGGTTGTAATAATCGATGTCGTTGAGGAGCTGCACCGCCTCGTCGTTCCCCAGGTATCGATCCGTGAGGAACTGGTCGTTGTAGATCTCCTTCAGGCGCGTAAAAAACGCCTCCTCGGTCATCATTTGATCGAGGACGGGATCGAGCGCGCGGATGCCGCCGCTCTTGATTGCGTCTTCCTCTGCCTTGGTGGGCAGACGGCCTACCAGAGAGAGGGTTGCCTTGCGCAGCGTCTCTTCCGGCGTCGCGAGCTGCACGCCCGTGAACGTGGCCGAGAGGTTCGTCTCGCAGGACGAGGGCTCGTTGAACCGGTTCACGAGCTCTTCCAGCGCCTTGAACTCCTCGCTGCCCGGCTGGATGACCACACCACCCGGATGCTTGCGGGAGGCGGTTCCGCCGATGGGCATCGCGAGCAGCTGGGACGTGCCGTCCTGCTGCAGCGACGCTGCGTTCTTCATGATCTCGTAGTTCGTGTCGAGGAACCCGGCTTCGCTGCTTCCTCGCAGGACGAGGCTCGAGTCCTTCGCGGCCCCGTTCGAGGTATGGCAGGCGATACAGTTGTTCGAGAGGATCGGGGCCCAGACCTGCTCGGCGAAGTACATCTGGTCCGAAACGCACGGACCACCGTCTTCCCCGGCGGAGCAGCCGGTAAACCCGACCGCGCCGAGCGCGGCCAGAGACACCAGACCCATCGATCCCAGATATTTTCCGAGTCGTCTTCGCGTTCGCGGCATGAGCAGCCTCGTAGTTGGTTCCTGCCTCGCGAGAACCGAGGCATGGAAAGTCATACGTAACGGAAGCACCCTTCTACCACGAACGTGGACGCCGCTGGAATGGTGGGAATCTGGGCACCACTTCCCTACCTGGTGCCCATTTTCGGAAAAGGAATGGACTTTTCCCTTCGCAGCATAATACGAAGGCGAATGTAAGCCGCCTGGACGTCACGCAAAGGTGCGTGCGTATTCCTTATTTGGCTCGATCAGCCGCCGCCCGCGCCTCCTGCGCCGGCCGCGCCGCCTGCGCCGCCTGCCCCACCGGCCCCACCGGCTCCACCGGCGCCGCCTGCGCCCGTGGACGCTGCGGTGCTCGACGCTGCCGTGCTGGAGCTCGACGCTGCCGCGCCGCTACCGCCGCACTTCTCGAGCGGCTTGCAATCGTTGCAGGAGCAACCTTCGAGGTACTCGACGCAGGAGCCGTTGTCGAAGCAGTTCATCGTGCATCGAGGCTCATTCGTGCAATCCCCGCAGGTGCAGTCCTCGTTGATGAGGCACGCGCCGTCGTCGTCGCATCCGACGTTCGCCGGGGGACAGCTGGCGACCTTGAAGTAGCAGTCGCTGCACGTGCAGTCCTCGGTCCCCATGTCCCCGTTGTCGCAGGCCATGTTGTCCGAGCAGGTGCCGAGGCACGCCGCCTGATCGACGCAGTCGGGGCAGGCGCAGGTCTCGGGATTCTGGCCGAAGTAGTTGCAGAAGCCGTCCGGCTGGTTGTTGTTGCAGCCGGTGCTTTGGCTCCCGCCGCCGCTACCCGTGAAGTTGCTCGCTGCCGAAGTATTGTTATTTGCGTCGCCGCCGTTGCAGCCGATGAAAGGCAGAGCGACGAGGAAAAACGAGGAAGCAAGGATCGCAGTCAGGGTGCGCATGGTGTCAGAGGATCGCCGCGCCTCTAGCGCTCCGTCAACAGGAGAAAGTGTGCTACAGGGCTCGCCATGGTTCGCCCGACGTACTCCTTTTCTGCCCTCACGCTCCTGGTATCGACCCTCGGCCTCGGCCTCGGCTGCGGCGCCGAGCCCCCGCCCCCGGCTGATTCGGCCAAGCCCACGCCGGCGAACGGCGGGACCACCACGGGGCAGAAGGAGGGCGGCGGCGCCGAGGCCACGAAAGCAGCCGAGCGCAAGGCGTTCGAGAATCCCGGCGGCATGTGGGTCCCCTCGCAGCTCGTCGAGCACGAAGCCAGGCTGAAGAGCGCGGGCCTCGAGCTCGATCCGAAGGCCCTCACCGATCCGATGCAGCCCCCGCTCGCCGCTGTCGTGAGCCTCGGCGGGTGCTCGGCCTCGTTCGTGTCGCCCGACGGCCTCATCGTGACGAACCACCACTGCGTCACCGGCATCCTGCAGTTCAACGCGACGCCGAAGCAGAACCTGGTGAACGACGGGTATCTCGCGAAGACGCGCGCCGACGAGAAGTGGGCCGGCCCGACGAACCGCGTGTTCGTGACGCGTTCGTTCAAGGACGTCACGAAGGACATCCGCGAGGGCCTCGACGCGCTGCCGAACGACCGCGCGCGGAACGACAAGATCGAGTCGCGCGACAAGACGCTCGTGGCCGCGTGCGAGAAGGATCGCCCCGAGGTGCGTTGCTCGCTGAAGAGTTACTTCGGCGGCTCTCAGTATCTCCTCGTCGAGCAGCTCGAGCTTCGCGACGTGCGCCTCGTGTACGCCCCGCCCGAGGGCGTCGGTAACTTCGGCGGCGAGATCGACAACTGGCGCTGGCCCCGCCACGGCGGCGACTTCGCTTTCCTGCGCGCCTACGTCGGCAAGGACCAGAAGCCCGCGGATTACGCGGCGACGAACGTGCCCTACAAGCCCGCGCACTACCTGCGCGTCGCAGAGAAGCCGCTCGCCGCGAACGACTTCGTGATGGTCGCCGGTTACCCGGGGACGACGAACCGCCTGCGCACCTCGTTCGAGATCAAGGAGGCGCTCGAGTGGGGGTATCCGCGCCGCATCGCGGCCTTCGAGGAGGGCGTGAAGGTGCTCGAGGAGGTGAGCAAGCAGAAGGAAGAGATCGCGATCAAGGCGAACCCCTTCCTGCGTGGCGTTTCCAACGCGCTCACCAAGATCAAGGGCCTCGCCGAGGGCCTCGGCAAGGGCGGCGTGGCTGCGGAGCGCGCGAAGAAGGACGCCGAGCTCAAGGCCTGGATCGAGGCCGAGGGGCAACGCAAGGCGGCGTATGGCGACGTGATGGCCAAGATCGAGAAGATCATCGCGGACCGCCAGAAGACGCGCGAGGAGGACATGGCGCTCGGCGACGTGATGATGAGCGCGAGCCTGTTCTCCGCGGCCTCCACGATCGTGCGGATGGCGGAGGAGCGCCCGAAGGCCGACGCCGAGCGTGATCCGGAGTTCCAGGAGCGCAACTGGAAGCGCCTCGAGCAACGCATGGCGCGTCTTACGTCCTCGTACGACCGGGCCATCGACCAGGCGATGCTGAAGCTCCTCCTCGAGCGGCTCGCGAAGGTCGCCGAGAAGGATCGTCCGGCGTTCGTCGCGACGATCGCGGGCAAGAAGCTCGACGCCGCGTCGATCGACAAGGCCGTGAAGGGTCTTTACGAGACGACGAAGCTCGAAGACGAGAAGGCGCGCATCGAGCTCTTGAAATCGGCCAAGCTCGACGATCTGAAGAAAAGCAAGGACCCGCTGGTCTTGCTCGCCCTCTCGCTGCGCCCTGTTTACAAGGCCTCCGAGGAGCGCGGCAAATCGTTCGACGGCGCGATGAGCCTGCTCCGGCCGAAGTACTTCGAGGCGATGCAGAAGATGATGGGCGCGCAGATCGCCCCCGACGCGAACGGGACCTTGCGCGTGACGTACGGCAGCGTGCGTGGATATCGCCCGAACAAGGACGCCGCGCTCTACACGCCGTTCACCCGTGTCTCGGAGATGGTCAAGAAGCACACCGGCAAGGAGCCCTTCGAGGCGCCGTCGAAGCTCTTGGCGGCCGCGAATTCGAAGAAGTTCGGCCCTTACGCGGACGCATCGCTCGGCGAGGTGCCCGTGGACTTCCTGAGCGACCTCGACATCACGGGCGGCAATTAGGGCTCGCCGACGCTCAACGCCAAAGGCGAGCTCGTGGGCCTCGCCTTCGATGGGAACTACGAGGCGATGGCGTCGGACGTGATCTTCCTGCCGGAGATCACAAGGACGATCCATGTGGATGTGCGGTACGTGCTGTGGGTGATGGATGTCGAGGGGGCGGACAACGTTCTCCAAGAGATGGGCGTGAAGCCTTCGATCGATTGAGCGGGCGCGTGTGAAGAGGAGGGTCCGACGGGGGGTCGGGCCCTTCGGTCTTTTGTGGTGTGGCGAGTGGGTGTCTTATGGAACGAGCTTACGTCGAGCAACTGAGCATCAAGAATTACGGATGCATCAAGGATGCGACGCTCTCGCTTTCGCCGCTGCATGCGCTGATCGGGCCGAATGACAGTGGGAAGACCACGCTGCTTCGGGCGATTGATACGGTTTCGATTGCGGCTTCCAAATTTCAGCACCGTTCGTTCTCACCATTGTTGAGCCGCCTTTGGTCCTCCAGTGTGGCGCGCGGACTTGTAACGTTTGCGATACGTGTCTCGGGAGGTAAAACATGGACGTTCCGCAGCGACGGTGAATCGAGCCCAGCCGCGGGAGTCGCGATACAGGCTGCCGGAAGTGCCAGGATGATTCGACTGGATCCAGACGCCTTGCGAGCCCCGCGCCCCCTCATCCCCGAGGGGCAACCCCTGGGTTTCGAGGATGAACGTGGGACCGGCCTTCCTGCTGTCTACGATGCCATCATCAGTCGCGACATTCAGGCGTTCCTGGCGTTGAATTCCGAGATATCGACGCTTTTTCCCGACGTTAAAAGTATCAACCTGACGAACCCCAATCCCCAGGAAAAGTCCTTGGGCGTCAAGCTGGTGGATGGCACATTCGTCCCGGCCGATCTCATGAGCGAAGGGCTGCTTTATTACCTCGCCATTGCCGCTCTCCGTTACATCGATCCCACGGCGATTCTGCTCGTCGAAGAACCTGAAAACGGCCTCCACCCCGCGCGGATCCAGGAGGTGATGCGAGTCTTCCGCGAGATCTCCAAGAGGACCCAGGTCATCATCGCGACCCACAGCCCGCTCGTCATCAACGAGCTCGAGCCCCACGAGGTCTCCGTCATCACGCGCAGCCGCGAAGAAGGGACCAAGGCGACGCTGATGAAGGACACCGCGGACTTCGAGGAGCGGTCGAAGGTATACGCGCTCGGCGAGCTTTGGCTCAGCTACGCGAATGGCATGGATGAAGCCCCGCTCTTGAAAGGCGGGCCGCGTCCGTGAAGGAGCCGATCAAGGTTTTCCTCGCAGGGGAGGGGAAAAACGACCTCGGCAGCCGTATCGGTCACCGGTCCTGGCAGAGCGACGACGAGCCCGGCGTCCTCCATGCCTTGCTCAGCCGCGCGCAATCCACGGGATGGATCGTTGGCGGTGCGTGCGACTGGAAGAATATTCGGAAATACAAGGCAAAAGGCCCCGTTCACGCGGAGACGCGTAACGTGCTCGGGGTCGCGCTCGATGCCCGCGAAGCCGGCTGCCAGATCCTCGCATTCTCCCGCGACCAGGACAAGGATCCACGCCGGCAAGACGCCATCGAAGAAGGGATCCGTCTCGTCCCCGCGACCCTTTCCCGGGCGCCCGACATCATTGGAGGCGTCGCAATTCCCACGCTGGAGGGCTGGATCCTGGCGTTGCTCGGGGAGCGGGGCACCGAGGAGATGACACCTCGCCGCGCAGAAGAGACGCTCTCGGCACGAGCCCTCGCATCCAAGGACGGCGCGGCCATGGTTCGGATCGTCGAGCAGGCGGCGTTGACTTCGCTGCCAGAGGACGCGAGATCCCTCTCCGGGTGGCTCGATCGCGCTCGTGCCGTGCTGCCGCAGCGGGTGGAGGGGTGAGGCCCGCCCTCCTTCCCGCCCTCGCCCCGCTCATTCGACGAGCGACCTGACCTTCAAGGACCCACGGACGAGGCCGGATCTGCGGGAGCGGATTCGATGACGCTCGCCAGACGCCGAGACCCGAGGGCCTCGTAACGGTTCAGCGCCTCCAGCAGGTAAGCGTCGGCATAAATGAGCGATTGCGTGGGCGCGCCGTACCGGTACGACGCGTTCGCCAGGACGCCGCTGTGCACCGAGTCCTTGGCCAGATAGGCGAGCTTGCCGTCCGCTGCCCGGAAGGTCAGGAGGGAGATCAGGATGTCCTCGGCTGCGCGGAAATAACGCGCGCGCGCGGCCGGGGCCTCGACCAGCAGGGAAAGCTCGATCAATCCGGCCGCGCCGATCGCTGCGGCGGCGGTGTCACGCTCGGTGAACGATTGTGTCCCGGGGCGAGGCGCGCCGCGCCGATAGCCGCCCCCGTTCCACGACCCGCGAGGCTCGCC
This sequence comes from Polyangium sp. (in: bacteria), assembly GCA_031374535.1. Lineage (GTDB taxonomy): Bacteria > Myxococcota_A > Polyangia > Polyangiales > Polyangiaceae > Polyangium. The sequence goes on along the minus strand of JANMGF010000440.1, from coordinate 2,987 downwards.
GAGCGCGGCGTCGAAATCGGTCGGCGGGACCCAATCGCCGGGGCGATGATTGGCTCGATCGATGGCGAAACGCGCCGGCAGGTGCTCGATGAAAAAATCGGCGCTCCGCATCGCGGCCGCGAGGAAACGCTCGGGGCGCGCCGCGGGGTCGTCCCGCGTGAACCGGTAGATGCCCGCGAATCCGTAGATCGTCCACGCCTGCCCGCGCGACCAGGTGGACTCGCTGGCAAACCCCTGATCGGTGATCTTTGCGTGGATCCGGCCGTCCGCCGGCGTGCCCTGCGTGCCGTCGTTGTGCTGGACGACGTGATAGGTGCTTCCATCGCCCCGCATGTGCTCCGCGAGGATGGTGGAGGCGTGCTCTACGCCGTGCTCGTAGAGCGTCCGGCAAGGCCCCGACGCGGGCCGACCGCAAAGCTCGTAGCCCCGGAAGAGCAGCCGGGCATTCATGATGCTATCGGTGATGACCGGATAGGGACCGAGCTCCGTGTCATGCGAGCGGATGGCGCCCGCGGGAATGCCATTCATGTTGAAGCGGGCGTCGAGCGCGTGGGCAGCGCGGAGCAGCACCTCGGTTGCGTGTTTTCGGTAGGCTCCGCCGGGGTCGTTCCCCTCGTCGCTCCGTCGCAGGCCCTCGTCGAAACTCGCGAGGAAGCGGAAACCGAGGTCGTGGTCGAGGGGGACGTCCGCGAGCCGCTCGAGACCCTCGGCAGCGCGCTTCGCGGCCTCGAGATATTCGGTTTTGCCCGTCCACGCGTGGAGCTCCCAGAGCACCTTGGAGAAAAAGCCGCTCGACCAGGTCTCGGCGCGCAGGTATTCCCATTGGCCGAGGCGGGGCCCCTCCGTCATGGTGCGGATCGGAAAAAACTGGGAGGCGTCAGCCGGGTGCTCGCGCTGGATCTCGGCGAGCGTCGCCTGGACCTGCGCTTCGGCGAAATCGAAGGTGTTCGCGACGAGCGCGTCGGAAATCCGGCTGCCCGAAGGGCCGGGGCCGCACCCCATGAGGGCCGACGCGACGACGAGCCCGCATTTTCCAATTTTGCACACGGTTCCCCCTTTCACCCTCGTCTGGTAGCTGCGATGCGCGGTTGCTGGACGGATCCATGGGGGAAGGAGGGGCGCACCGGTAGCGGGCGGGGGAGCGGATCCTCAATCGTCGACGTGCGCGACGAACGCCGATCGATCGAGCTCATAACACGCGCAAAGCCGCGCCGTCGCCTCGAAGAGCGCCCGGACCTCTCTCTCCGAGAACACCCTGGTCTCTACGAAGTACGCCTCGAAATAGGACGTCTCCAGGAAATAACCGATCGGATCCTGGAACGACGCGAGCCCGAGGTACTGCACCTCGACGGCGTGCCGCGCGAGCTGCGAGAGGGGGCCGAGGTCCTCGTTCAGATGGTGACGCACGTTCGTCCGGACGTACGATTCGAGCTCCTCGTCCTTCAGATAACTCCGGAAAAACATATTCGACGCGTAATCGGCGATCCGCGTGAGCATGAGGCGCGCGAGCGTATGCCCGGGGGAGGCGGGATCGGCCCCGAGCTCGTCGAGCTCGCCTTTCACGTCCTCCGCGAGGCGCGGGGGCATGGCGGTGACGATCCCGTCCCAGTTCATTTCGAGCAACGCGAGAGCACTTGCGTATTCGCTCTTTCGTGCCTCGGGGACGCGGACGAGGCCTGCCTAGTGCACGAGGTGACCCCATTCGTGCACGACACGCGCGGCGAGGAGCTGCCGGTGAAACGGCGGCCCCTCCTCGCGGAGCGGATCGAAGCCGGGCTGGCGCAACGTATAGACGATGCCGCGCAGATCGGCGCGCACGTAGACGCCGCCGTCGAGCTCCACGTCTCCGCTGGTGCGGGGCAAAACGTCCGGATCGCGCAGCGAGGCGATCACGGCGCGGCTCTTGTCGCTCACGACGCGCAGATCCTCCCGCAGGCTCTCCGCGACCCGCATGGAAGCGAGGGGCGCGAGCGCCGCTCGGGCATCGTCGAGTTTGTCCGCGTCCTCCGGCCGATACATGATTTTCCCCGTGGTATCGACGAGCACGACGTCCGGGCGCTCCTCGGCGAGGAAACGACACACGATGTCGACCGGCGCGGGGCCCTCCGTCTTTTCGGCTTGCGCCGCGAAAAACGACGCTTCCATCTCGCGCGCCGCCGCGTCGAATGCCCCAAAGAGGGCGAGCAAGTCCGGCCTTACTCCCTTGGGCAGCAACAGATCCGCGCCGTCGACATGCCCGAGCGAATCACTGCCATCGGACGGCGGCTCGCGGAGGGGCAGGTGATAAAGCGTCCGGATCCAGGGCAATGCACGGGCGAGCGCCACGAAGGCCGCGGCGTCGGGTCGCGTCGCGCGCGAGGCGGCCCGCGAGAAATCGTGCAGCTCGTCCTCGGTCCGATCGAGGAAATAACTCAAATTGAAGCAGACCGCCGCGCGCAGCGCCTTCAGGAAGGCCAGGCGCTCCACGTGAAAGATCTGGTAGCAGACCCATTCTTCATGCGACCGCGCAGGATCGAGGTCCGAGGCATAGAGGCACCACGTCACGCCGAGGAAAGGCGCGCTGTAGGGGCGAACGCGCTCGGGATCGGTGACGAGCAGGACGTTCGCCTTGCGCGCCGGCAGCCACGACCCGGGCGCGCGTGCATGAAGCGAGGCCGCTCGCTCGCGGTAAAGCCGATACCCGCGATCGAATAGCTTGATGTGCTCCTCCGACAAACCAGGGCACGTCCGGAGGAGGAGGCGCCTGATCTCGCCCTCGATACCATCCTCGCCGAGTTGCTCGGCGGGGATCAGGAAGACGCCCGGGTGGGCCAGGCAAAATGGTTCGAGATACACGAATGCCTCTGCTCTTACTGTTTCTTGGCCAAGATCCCCGCGAGCCCGGCGCATTTTTTCCCAGGCTCGATTCCGAACGACCCCGCGAAGTCACAGAGCTTCCGGCCCTGCTCCATGTCCTCGGGTTTTCCGCTCAGGATCGCCCTCGCCGC
>JANMGF010000366.1:0-10567 GCA_031374535.1 Polyangium sp. (in: bacteria) | reverse complement strand
CCGCGCCCGCGCCGGCCCGTCTGCACGCCGCCCTGGAGGCCGCCGATCTGGAGGCCCGGGACCGCGCCGAGGAAGCTCGGGGGCTGGTGCGTCACGCCAAACGCGCCGACGAGCGTGAAGCGGGGGCCGATTTCGAGGCGGCTCGCGAGACGCGGATCGAAGGTCGCCTTGGCGACGCCGTCGGAGGTGAAGATATCGGATCGCACGCCGGGGACGAGCTCCAGCGAGGGCAGGGGGCGGATCACGGCGTCGGCCCAGACGGAGGCCGTGAAATCGTCACGGCTCGTGAGTTGCCGCATGAGCGCGAGGTCGTTCGGGCTCGGCGCGTCGCCGTCCTTTTCCTCGATGTCGATCTCGAAACGCTCGACGTACGCGTCGGCGCCGGCGCGCACGGTGAGAAGCTCCGAGGGGCGCAAGGTGAGCTCGGTGCGGGAGCCGAGGAGCCACGACTTTCCTGCATTCTCGCCGCCGCGGGCCCCGCTCTCGTCGTAGCCGAGCGTGACCGCGTGGCGCAATTTGCCGTGATCGCCGAGCTTTTTATCGTACCGAACATCCATGCGGTGGAACTGCCCGGCCACCACGACCTCTTTTTCGCCGTCGTCCTCGATCTGGGCGAGGTAATCGTTCGAGCCGAAGGCGAACACGCCGATACGATCGGTGGGCGTGACGTCGTAATGCAGCCGCGCCTGGTAGTCCCAGTAGCCGAGCTCGATGCCCGGTGAAAACAGCTTCAGGATCGCGCCGGGATAGGCGTACCGGCCGGCGACGAGCGCGGCGCCGCGGCCATTGGCGAAGGGGGCCTCGACCATCGCGCCTGCGTCGAAGACGCGGATGTTGCCCTCGCCGTGCAGGCGGAGCTCGGGTTCGCGGATCGTGCCGGCGACGATGCCGCCCGTGAACCGCCCATAACGCGCCGGGAAGCCGCCGGGATAGAGGTCCACGCGATCGACGAGCGCGGGATGAATGACGCTCGGCCCCGCGGCGACGTGGAAAAGCAGCGGGACACGGACGCCGTCGAGGAAATAGCCCACGTTGCCCGGGGGCGCGCCGCGCACGAAAAAATAAGGGACGCCCGAGGCGATGGGCGTGACGCCGGGCATGGCCTCGATGGCGCGGAAGGGATCACCGAATGCGCCGGGCAACTGGCGCACCTCGACGCGGGACATGGTGCGCGTCGTGGGCGCCTGGTGTTCACCCTGGACCCGGACCTCGATGGCCTCGGGGATTGCGGCGGGTTTGGCAGGAGGCACGCCGGGGGCGGGGGCGGCGCCGGGGAAAACCGGTTTTGCAGGGGACGCGGGCGCAGGGGGCGTTTCGGCGGGCGGGGAGGGTTCCTCGGGGACGGGGGCGGGCGCGCGGAAGGTCACGAGGAAACGGATGCGGGCGCTGAAGGGTTTTCCATTGCGGCGCGCGGGCTCGAAAGCCCAGGTCGAGGCTGCGGCGGCCGCGGCGCTCGCGAAGGGCTCCGGACGCTCGATTACCCGGGCCTCGGTGACGGTGCCGTCGGCGCGCACGAGAAGGGCGAGCATGACGTCGGCGTCGCCCGTCGCGCCCTCGGGATAAGGAGGAATCGTGGGCCCGCGTGGCGAGGGCATCGTGATCTCGGCGGGGGGCGCGCTCGCCGGCTCTGCGTGCGCTGGCGCCGCTACGAGAGAGGGCGCGAGGATCGCCGCGCCAAGGAGAAAGGCGCGCGAAAGGACGCCTTTGTGCTCTCCGGTGGGTCGATACTTCGGGGGCAGCATGGTTTGAGCACAAACATAGTACGGCCAGCGGCCTGCGGCGAGGGATCAGCCACAAAGCATTTGCTCGAGGACGGCCGGATCGAGGGCGAGGAGCAGCTCTTCGAGCTCCTTCGGCCGGACGGCATCACCGAGCACCTCGACGCCGTCGGGCGTGGGGCGAATCCGGAGCTTGACCTTGTGGCCCGCGGGGTCGGCCTCGTACTCCTCGGGTGTGATGAGATCCGGCAGGGATTCGACGAATTCGCGTTGGGTCACGTCGGCTCCTCGTCCCAGCGCCCAGGGACTTTTCGCGCGCAATGGTGGCAATGTCCGTGGACGAGCCTACTTTCGGCGAGCGCCCACACGTCCCTTCGAACCACCGTCGCGCCGCAGCCCGCGCAACGCGTATTGCGCCCGTCCTCGCCCAGCGCGCGCTCGACGTACACGTGCGCGAGACCAACCTCCCGGGCAATGGCGACGGCGCGGCGGAGGAGATCGGGGTGCGTCGGGGGCGTCTCCTGGAGACGGTAATCGGGGTGGAAGCGGACGAGGTGCCACGGGGTCTCGGCGCCGAGGGAAAAGACGAGGCGCGCGAGGGACCGGAGCGAGGCGTCGTCCGTGTTCAGGCCCGGGATGAGAGGAGTCGAGATTTCAAGCCAGAGGCCGCATTCTTTCCAGATTGTCAGGACATCGAGCACGGGCGAGAGCGGCGCGGCCGTGAGCCTTTTGTGAGAATCGTCGCTCGGGGTCTTGAGATCCACGTTGGCCGCGAGCAGGGCCGGGGCCACGAGCCGGGCGGCTGCGGGCGTGGTGAAACCATTCGTTTTCCAGACGACGAAGGGCTCGTTCCGGAGCGCGGCGGCCTCGAGCGTGAGCTCGGCGGCGAGAATGGGCTCGGTGTACGAGAAGGCGAGGAGCGCGCCTTTCTCCACGCAGGCAGAGACGAGCTCGGGAGCCGTGATGGGACGCGCGGTCCACGGCGCCTCGGCGGTGCGGCCGTGCTGCGAGAGGGGGAAGTTCTGGCAATAGGTGCAGGCGAAGGTGCAGCCCGGCGCGGCCACCGTGAGGACGGTTTTTCCGGGCCGCACATGATGAAGTGGCTTTCGCTCGATGGGCTGGGCGTGGAGGACGGCGGTCGCGAAGGTCGCCGTTTCCATCCCGTCGCCGCGCCGGCGCCGCACGTGGCAGCGGCCGTGATCGCCGTCGGCGAGCGAGCAGCCGAAGGGGCAGAGGGTGCAGGTGATCCGCTCGGTGTTCGTCTCGTAAAACCTGGCGGGGCGCCACGCGGGCAGAGGGGCGTTCACGCGAGCACCTGCCCGAGGGCCGCGGCGAGCAGGCCGTCGTCGTCGGGGCCCAGACAAACCGCACGCGCGCATCGCCTTTGCCAGGCGGGCTCCCGGGGGTGGCCCGGGTAATGGACGAAAAAACCGGCGAGCTCCTTCGGCGCGGGGACGTCCATGTCCTCGGCGCCGAAGGACGGATGCGAGAGGAGCACGATCGAGGGCTGGAGGGGCCCGTCCGCCGGCAAGGAAGCGCAAAGCTCGGCGGCGAGGGACATGGTTTTTCCGGTATGTACCGGCTCTCGCGCGCGGGCCGTGAGGACTTCGAAGAGATCGGCGCGATGCATGATCGCCCGCGCTTCGTTCGTGCCTCCGGCGGCGACGAGATAAGCCGGCAGACCCGCGTCGAGCAGGGACGCGGCGAGGGCGTGGGCGGCCTGCCGGAGCATGGCCTCGACGGGGCCAAACGAGCTCGGCGAGACGTCGAGGACGAGCACGAGGGGGCGCAGGCGCGGCGGCTCGCGGCCGAAGCGGGCGCGGTAGAGAAGGCCGCCGGCGAGACCGCGGTAATGGCGAATGTCTTCGGGCAAGGCCCATTGCGAGGGGACGAGGTGGAGCAGGTGGCCCGACGAGGAAAAACCCGAGGGCTCGAGCCAGGGGCCTTTGGCCTCCGCCGCGCCGAGGCTCTGCGCAGGGACGCGCAGGGCGAGCAATCGACGATCGAGGGCGATCCGCGGCGCGAGCTCTGCGAGGCGGCCGAGCATCACGAGGGGCAGGGTGGGATCGTCGGCGCAGGCTTCGGGGCCGAGGGAGCCGAGCAAGGCGAGCAGGCGATCGTCGACGCCGTCGAGGGCACGTTCGAGGGAAGCGACGGGCAAAGGCGGTGCTTCGGGCTCGCAGGCCATACCCGTGAGCGCGTCGACGAGGGCCCAGCGGATCTTCGCGGCGGCGGCGTTTTCGGGTGGGGCGAACGAGGCGTCGTCATAATCGCGGAGCAGGAGCAACACGAGCGCAATGCGGGCCCGCGGAGGCCAGCGGAGCGCGGCGAGGGCGCCCATGCCCGGGTGGCGCGCGATTCGCTGGGCCTCGGGGGAAGAGGCTTGTCCTGCCGTGAGGGCGAGCAGCGTTTGTAAAAGCGAGAGCGGCGCCGAGCGCTGGACCCGAAGCAAGGAAACCAGCGCGCCCGGGAGCGGCTCGAAATGGACCGCGAGCGGGCCCGCGGTGAGGAGCCTCGTCGCGGGAGCCACGGCTTTCACCGTTTGTCGGGTATTCCAGACGCGGGCCGCGCAGGGGTGGCTCGAGGCGAGGAGCGAGCCGTCGGGCGAAAAGACGAGGCGATAGGCGAAATCCTCGGGGAACTCGTAGCGGGCGAGCGGGAGGCCGCTCTGCGCGTCCCAGATTCGAATGGTGCGGTCTGCGGAGCCGGAGGCGACGCGGCGGCCCTCGGGCGACCAGGCGACGCAATACACGAGGTTCGTATGCCCCGAAAGACGGAGCACCGGGTCGCGCGGCCCGAGGCCGTGGAGGATGACGTCTGTATCTTCGGACCCCGTGACGAGGCGCGTGCCGTCGGGCGACCAGGCCATGCCGTGGATATCGCCGCGGTGGTGGTGGTGCTCGGTCTGCATCGAGCCCGTGTCGGTCCAGATGCGGAGCTTGCCGCCCAGGCCGCCCTCGGCGAGGAGTTTTCCCCGCGGCGCGAAGGCGACGGAGAAGACCATCGACATGTAACCCGAGGATTTGAGCGTCGCCTGGGTCCCGGTGCCGAGGTCGAGGAGCTGCGTGCCGCGCTGGCCTCCCATCGCGAGATACCGGCCGTCCGGCGAATACGAGAGCTCGAAGATGGCGTCCGAGCCGGGCAGCTCGCGCAGGACCTTGCCGGTCTCGGCGTCGGCGAAGGTCAAGACGCCGCTCTTTCGGCTGTAGGCGACCTGCCGTCCGTCGGGCGAGACCACGATGCTGAGGATTCCGCGCCCGTACGTGGTGACGCCTTGCTCCCAGACGAGCGCGCCCGAGGGCAAGGCCAAGCGCCGCACGTTGCCGTCGTCGCGACCGAAAAAAAGCGCGCGGCCATCGGGGGCGAAGGCGACGGCGCCAGGGCCCTTGCCGAGGTAACTCTCGCCGAAGTCGTCGATGATGCCGATGCAGGGCCCGGAGGCGCCTTTGAAGGGACCCACGGGGCCCACCGGCGAATCGGGCTCGGCGCTCGGGGCGCGGCCCACGGTGAGGGCCTGACGCGCCACGTAGTCGTCGAGCTCCACCTTGCGCGCGCGGCCACCCTCGCTCATGACCGGAGCTCCCGACACCGGGGTGTATCCGAATCCGGCGGGATTGGCTAAGGTTCTTTGCGGATGGCGAAGCCGCAGACGGGAGACGGGGCCTTCCGCGAGGCGTTCGAGGCGGGCCTCGTGAACGGGCGTGATCCGACGCGCAGGGATCACGGCGGGTCCACGGTGACCACGAGCCGATCGCCGTGGCTCGGAAAAACCTGCGCGCGATGCGAGCACACGTTCCGGCGCGGCGATCGCGTGGAGGCGGGGGCCTCGGGCCTTCACGAGCCGCGGCACGGGGGCGTTTGTCCGGACGCAAGGGAGGGTTCGGCGTCGTCTTCGCAGGAGCGCGAGGCGTTTTACGCGGGGGTCGCGTCCGCGTTTCCGCCGCCGCCGGGGCTCTCGGTCGTGCGGCTTTTGCCGGGGGATCCGTGGATCGGCGCGCCGGGGAAGATGTCCCGGCGATCGGCCTGCGTGATCTGCGGGCACACGCTCCGGCCCTTCGACGAGGTGGTGGTTTGTCCTTGCAGCCCCGAGGCGCCGCTCTGTCGCGGGGCGGTGCACCGGGACGCGATCCGGACGAACTATTGCTGGGACGAGTGGAAAAAAAGCAAGATCGGGCAACATTGCCCGGTGACGTCGCGGAAGCTCCCGTGAGTGGTTCGTCCGAGAGGTTCGCGCGGCACGTGTTGATCCCGGGGTTCCGGCAGGACAAACTCGGCGCGGCGACGGTGGTGATCGTGGGCGTGGGCGCGCTCGGGAACGTGGTGGCCGAGTCGCTCGCGCTCGCGGGCGTGGGGCGGCTCGTGCTTTGTGATCCGGACGTCGTAGCGCCCTCGAACCTGAGCCGCGCGCCGCTGTTTCGCGCGGCCGACGTGGGCCGGCCGAAGGTGTTTGCCGCGAAGGACACGCTCGCCGTGCTCGCGCCGGACACGGTGGTGGAGGCGCGGCATGCGACGCTCGTCTCGGGCGTGGGGCTCGCGGAGATGCGGGATGCTTCGATGGTCGTCGGATGCCTCGACAGCCGCGCGGCGCGTGTCTCGCTCGCGGGGCGCGCGGGCCTCGTGCGGGCGCGGTGGATCGACGCGGCGACGTCGGCGTGGGGCGGGGAAGTGCGGCCTTTTCTGGATCCGGAGGGCGCGTGTTACGCGTGTGCGTTTTCGCCTTCGGAGCGCGCGGTGAGTGATGTGCCGTGGAGCTGCATGGATCCGCGGAGGCCGGTGGAGGTCGGGGCGAGCGCGCCTGTGGCGGGCCTCGTGGGCGCGTGGACGAGCGCGCTCGCGGCGCGCGTGATCATGGGTGAGCCCGTGTCCACGCACGCGGTGGTGATCGATGTGCTGCGGGGCGCGGCCGATCCGCTGGTGATCACGCGGGACGTCGATTGCCCGCTGCACGCGCCGATCGGAGAGGCGACGCGGATCCCGCTCGGGAACGCGGCGACCGTGGGTGCGCTTCGGGCGGCGCTTGGTCCGGGGGCGCGGCCGCTCGCGTGGAGGCCGCTCCTGAAGCGGCTCGAGTGTCCGCGGGGGGATCACGCCGAGGACACGTGGGGAACACCCGCGACCCGAGCTTGTCCGCGTTGTGGTACGTTGATGCGCGCGCGGACCACGATGGAGCTCGAGGGCGCCCCCGATGGCGCCGTTTTATCGGTTTTGGGGGTGGCGCCGCGCGAGATCCTTTCGGTGCTCGGGCGTTCTGGAATCACGTACGTGGAGCTTTCCTGATGTCGAATGCAGGGCTTCTTGTGGATCCTCGGGACAGGGCGGAGGCCGCGTCGGAGCTCGGCCGCGTGGCCTCGACACGCGAGGACGCGCTGACGCTCCTCGGCGGCGCGATCCTCGCGGGCGTGCCGGGCCTCGAAGCGGGAGGGCTGCCGAAGTTTTCGGGGGGCGCGTCGCGCGAGTATTTCCAGAAGGTCGCCGAGATCGTCGAGCAGAGCGGCGGGCGGGCGGGCGTGTCGGCGCTGCTCTCCGAAGCGTCGCGCCTCTTCCCCGGCAAACGCGCGAAGGGACAAACGGCGCCTGGCGCGCGGGAAGAAACAGAGCGCGCGGTTCCCATTTCGATCGTGCTCCAGGAGGATCTCGGGGACGAGCAGATTCTCGCGATCGTGAAGGCGTCGCGGCGTGTCGCGGCGTCGCTCGGGCGGAGGGCTTCGCTCGATCTCGTGAGCCGCGAGGAAGGGGGGCTTTGTCTCTCGTTCGAGGGCGCGAGCGAGGACGAGGCGGAGATGATCGTGCGGAAGCTTCGCGCGTCGATCGAGCCCGCGCTTGCCGTGGAGGTCGCGCGGGAGAGCCACGGGTTCCGCGATTATTTTCTGGATCCGCTGCACGTCGAGGGGCCAGACGGGCAACGTTTCGTGCTCGATCACGTGCGCGCCTCGACGCGCCTGCTCGACGTGGCGCAGGCGATCCTCGGGGCGTACGAGGAGGCGTTCTGGCCGATGGGCAAGGGCGAGAAGGCGTTGCCGGTCGTGGATCTGCGGCGGCCCGGCGAGCGCGGATCGCGAAGGCTCCTGTCGCAAGACACGCTGCACGACGCGGGCGTCCGGCCCTTCGATCTGCTCTCTGTGTTTCCCGAGCGGCGCGCAGGCAGCGTGAACCCGTTTCTCCTGACCGAGAGCCTCGCGATGGTGAAGAACCAGATCCTGGAGTTTGCCGGGAACAACCCGGGCTTCGAGGTGCAGGCCAATGCGCTCGACGTGCCCACGGAGTACCTCGTGCGGTTTCGCGCGCCGGGGTTTGGCCCGGGATCACCGCCGCGGCGGATCGACGAGCACGAGGTCTTGCTGGTGATGCCGCCCGATTTTCCGGTGAAGGCGCCGGAGGCGTATTTCCAGCGCGAGGTGTTTCACCCGAACGTCGACGCGAAGACGGGGATCGTTTGTCTGGGCGTGCTCGCGGAGAGCTACCGGCCGGGGCTGCACTTCGGTACGGTCTGTCAGATGCTCGTCGACATGGCGTCGTTCCGGAACTACGAGCTCGGCGAGTTCTACAACCCCGAGGCCGCGGCCTGGGCTGCTTCGCCCGAGGGGCAGGCCGCGATCGTGGCGATCGGCGGGCGCTCGAGGAGCGAGCTCGAGGGCGGGACGGCGCGGCGCGCGCGTCACGTGAGGCTCGAGCGGCTCTCGGCATGATCCGGGAGAAGAAGGCGTTCGGCGTGTCCCGGATCGAGGAGCCGCCGCCGCCCGTCTTGCAAAGGAGCTCGCTCGGCACATGGACGTCGCGCGGGGAGGGGCCCGTGGACGTGTTCGTCGGGGCAAACGTGCACGCGGCGCTGGGTATTTCGTGGGTGTTTTCGCGTGAGGTGGAGGAGGGCGGGTTTCTCTTCGGGCACGTGTATCGGGACGCGGACGAGCTGTCGCGGTGGCTCGTCGTGATCCGGGAGGTGATCCCGGCCGAACACACGGAGAAGGCGCGCGACGCGCTCGTGTTTTCGCCCGAGTCGTTTGCCTCGGCGCGGCGGCGTGCCGAGACCATGCCGGAAGACGCTTCGCTCCTCGGCTGGTATCACACGCACCTCGTGACGCGCCCCGAGGACCGGGGTTTGTCCGTCGTGGATCGGGACCTGCATTTCTCCACGTTCCGGAGGCCATGGCAGGTGGCCGCGCTCGTCTGCGTGGATCCGGAGCGGGATCCCGCGGGGCGTGAGATCTCGTTTTTCGCGCGGCAAAACGATTGCTTCGTGCCTTGCGCCGTGGAGGTGCTCGCGTGAGGGAGGCCGATCCGGGTGCGTCGCGACGAACGCCGCCGGGACGAACCTCGCCGGCCGTGGCGATCGCCGCGGAGGTGATCACGTGGGTGATGTCGCCTGGCGGGGCGCGGCCGCGCGCGAAAACGCCCGAGGGCGCGATGGGGTTCGTCGAGCTGCTCTCGCCGCCCGCGTCGTTGCGATCCGCGGCGACGGCGGCCGCGTCGATCCACTCCGCGAAGCTCGGCCTGGGGGCGCCTCCGCTCGGCGATGGGCGGCCGATGGGGCCCGGGGGCCTCGTGATCGCGGCGGCCGTGGGGTTGGCAGACGTGCAGGAGGTGGCCGGGGCGCTTGCGTTGTCGGCGGTGGCGCTCTCGGGCGCGTGGGATCTCGTGTTGCGTGATGCGATCGTTCGGCGCGCGCTGGCCACGTCCCTCGACGAGGATCTGGCAGAGACGCTCCGCCAGGTATCGCCGCTCTCGGCGGTGCTGGAGAGGCCCGCGAAAGGGTGCGAGGACGCGACGATCGCCCTGCTTTCGCGCATCAGCGGGCATGGGGACGGGAGAAGGTTGGTCGTCAAAGCGTTTTCGCGACCGGGGGCTTCCCGTGATGTGCGCCGGTTTCGTATCGATGTGATGGAGCGGCTTCGCACGCATGAGGAGAAGTCGCTCGATCTCGTCCTGGAGATCTACGAGGCCTCGCTCGTGTTTCATCGCGAGCGTGCCATGGCGGAGATCGCCGCCGCGCGGGAGGTGATCGCGGGGCGCGGTGATCCAGATGCGAAGCTCGAGGACGCGCTCGCGGTCGCGGCGTGGTATGGGCCGCTCGCGCGGATCCGAAGGGCGCACGCGGATCTTTTGCGCAAGAGGCACGGGATCGATCTCGAAGGGATGCTCGAGGGGACGCGCCTCTTTCAGCTCGGCGCGCGCCTCTCGGGGGAGGACACATGAGCCGGCCGCTCGTCTCGCTCGCGCCGCTCGGCGATGCCGAGGCTTTTCAGGACGCGTTGTTCAACGCGCAGGATCAAACGTTGCGCGTCTTGCTCGAGGCGTCGCCAGCGCTCTCGCTCGAGCCGCTCGCCGAGGTGCTCGATCGGCGCGTCTCGGATCTACGTATCAAGGTGGTCACGATCTCGGATCGCACGCCGGTCTTCTGGCCGCCGGGGCTTCGAATCTCGATGGGGCCATCACGCGTCGAGCCTGCCCTGCCCGCGCCGAACGTGGCGCCTGTTCTTGCGGTTGCCACGCCTGCCCCGGTGCGAGTGCCCGCGGAAAACCTCGCCGAGGGGCATCCGCAATCGATCTCGGAGGCGCAGGCCGTGGAGATCGCGTATGGCGACGAGATCGAGCAGGTCGCGTCGTTCTTGCGCGCGGGCCTCTCGGCAATGGTCGTTTGTGACAAACTCATCGTGAGGCACCTCTGGCCGCGGATCGTGTCGGCGGCGCGGCTCGACCGGGTGGTGCTGGAGCTTCCGCCCGAGGACGCGGAGGCGGGGCTCATGCCGCGGGGGCTGCGCCAGATGCAGATCGCGCGGCTCCGGGAGCTCATCTTCGGGCTGAAGGAAGGGCAGGTGCTCGTCCTGCCACACCTCGATCTGCTCGCGGCGGCG
>JANMGF010000336.1:0-2046 GCA_031374535.1 Polyangium sp. (in: bacteria) | reverse complement strand
GTGCATGGCCCAGCGGGGGTCGTCATGCAACCCGCACCTTGGATCCGCACACGTAACAGACCATCCTACAATCATTCCAACTCTTCCACGTTACATCCGCGCGCAACGTGAACGCAACCACGTTCGTCCCGAAGCAACCCGGGCGAGCGCATGTTGCAGCGCGTCATCGGTCGCCTGCTTGCCAACACCCCAACGAATTCTTTACACGCCAGGAACATCACCATGCGATCGTGCGGCACGTGATGCGAAGCACGTCCCTTCTCTCCCCCCTCGTGCTCTCGATCTTTCTTCTTGCCGTCGCGCCCGCGCTCGCCGACGAACCGAAAACGCCCGCGCCGCCCACCATCGCGCCGCCGCCCGCGCCCGTGCTCGTCCCGCCCCGGCCTCTCGCCGCGCTCGAGGCCGACTATCCCGCGGTGCCGGGCCTCGACCGCGACGCGGATGTCGTGCTCGAGGTCACGGTCAACGCGGATGGCAGCGTCAAGGAGGCGCGTATCGTCTCGGGGGAGGCTCCTTTCACGGATGCCGCGTCCCGCGCCGCGCCGGCCTGGCGTTTCGAGCCGGCCACGCGCAACGGAAAACCCATCCCTGCGCGCATTCGTGTCCTCGTGCATTTCACGCCCCCGGAGCCTGCCGCCGACGAGCCCCCTCCCGCGGCCGAGGACGGCGCGGCCCCGAGCCCTGGATCCCCTGGGAAAACCCCGACCACGACGTCGAAGCCTCCGGGACCTGCGCCCATCGAGGTCATCGCGTTTGGCGAGCGTCGCGCGGCGGGTACGTCCTCGCTCGGGCGCGCCGAGGTCCGCTTGCTCCCGGGCGCGTTCGGCGATCCTTTCCGCGCGATCGAATCGCTCCCCGGCGTCACGCCCATCTTCTCGGGTTTGCCATTCTTTTACATTCGCGGCGCGCCTCCCGGCAACGTCGGTTATTACCTCGACAACATCCGCGTCCCGTACCTTTACCACCTCGCCCTCGGCCCCTCCGTCGTCAATCCGGCGATCGTGGATCGCGTCGACCTTTATCCGGGCGGTTATCCCGCGCAGTATGGTCGTTTCGCGGGTGGTATCGTCGCCGGGGAGACGACCAAACCCAAAAGCGAACTCCACGGTGAGGCCAACCTTCGCCTCTTCGACGCCGGCGCCCTCGTCGAGACCCCGGTAGGCGATCGCGCCACCGTGCTCCTGGGCGGCCGTTTCTCGTACACCGCGGCCGCGCTTTCCCTGTTTGCGCCCAACACCACCCTCAATTACTGGGACTATCAGGCGCGCGTCTCGTTCGACGTCACCCCCACGGATCGACTCACGGTCTTCGCCTTCGGCGCCCACGATTACCTCGGCGCCACGCAAGACGGCGTGGAGCAGGGCCTTTTCGACGTGCAGTTCCACCGGGTCGATCTCCGCTACGACACGGATATCGGCAAACGCACGCGGCTCCGCCAGGCGGTCTCGTTCGGCTACGACAGGACCGCCATTGGCGGGCAAGAGGGCATTTTCGCGCGCGATTTCCTCTTCTCCGCCCGGAGCCAGATTCTCCACCGCCGAAATGAATCCATCCTGCTCCGCGCCGGAGTGGACGCGAATTACGATTACTACGACCTCGTCGCGCCGACGAGCGACGACGACGAGGGCGGCCCGGATATCCAGGCGGTCCTCGACCAATTTTTCCCGCCGCGCCAGGACATCGCGGTCGGGTTTTACGCCGACGCGGTCCTCGATGCCGGGCGAGGGGTCGAATTCACCCCGGGCGCGCGCGTCGACCTCTGGGGCTCGGGCGGCGTGACCGCGATGAGCGCCGACCTCCGGGTCGCGATGAAGGTCCCTGTCGTGCCCCGCCTGCACCTCGTTTCCGCGATGGGCCTCGTTCACCAGCCTCCCGGGTTCGTCCTGCCCGTCCCGGGGCTCACCATTGGAAAACTCTCCGGCGGCCTTCAGCGGAGCGTCCAGACGAGCACCGGCCTCGACGCGAAATTGCCGTTTGGATTCGAGGCCACCGCGACGGTTTTCCTCAATGGATTTTTCAACATGTCGGACGCCCTCAACACGGTCG
>JANMGF010000236.1:0-1905 GCA_031374535.1 Polyangium sp. (in: bacteria) | reverse complement strand
ATCGCGCTCGCGGGACTCGTGTACCTACCCGTGCGAGCCGTCGCCGGGATCGGGATCGCCATGATCGCCGGACACAACCTGCTCGACGGCGTATCGATGGATCGCGGTAGCGCCCTCGGCGTCATCTGGTCCGTCCTCCACGAGCCCCGGCCTCTCCAGTTCGCCGAAGGCCACTTCCTGTTCGTCGCGTACCCGCTCGTGCCCTGGATCGGCGTCATGGCCGCGGGGTATGGCCTCGGGGCGCTGCTCGAAGGAGAGCCTGGCAAACGACGAGCGCGGCTCTTCAAGCTCGGCGCGGCCCTCACCTTGGCCTTCGTGAGTCTCCGTTTCGTGAACATCTATGGCGATCCTGCGCCCTGGTCACCGCAGGGCAGCTCGATGGCGACGGTGCTTTCTTTCCTCAATTGCCGGAAGTACCCGCCCTCGCTCTCGTATTTGCTGATGACGCTCGGCCCCGCTCTTCTCGCGCTCGGCGCGCTGGAGGGCCGCGAATTCCCTGGCAAGAAGGTCCTGCTCGCGTTCGGGCGGGCGCCGCTCTTCTATTACATCCTCCACCTTTACCTGATCCATGCTTCCGCGGCCGTCTTGCACTACGCGATCCACGGGGCAAAGGTCTTCACCTGGCAGCACCCCATGGGTCTGCCGCCGGAGGCTCAGCTCGGTTTGCCGATCGTCTACGGATACACGCTGGCCGTGATCCTGGTGCTCTACCCGCTTTGCCAGAGGTTCGCGGAGCTCAAGCGAAGGCGGCGGGATCTGGTTTTTCTCAGTTATCTCTGATGTGACGGACGGCGCGAGGTGACGACACGCATGATGGGCGCGATGGATGGCCTCTTCGAGGCCCTGGATCGACGGATACCACGGGATCTCGTGGAGATCGTGGACGCGGTCTCGCCGACCGTGAACGCGCTCGGGTACGACAAATGGGGCTTCTCCACGGCGGCGGCGAGGCGCACGCTTTACGCGGCGGCCTGGTTTTACCGGCACTATTTCCGCGTCGAGGTCCACGGCATCGAGCGCGTGCCCGAGGGGCGGGGTCTGCTCATCGGCAACCACTCGTCGCAGCTCGCCTACGACGGGATGATGGTCGCGACCGCGATGATGCTCGACGCGCGCCCGCCACGGGCGGTCAAGGCGATGATCGAGAAAATTTTCCAGCGTTTGCCCTTCGCGAACGTGTGGATGACGCGGGCGGGTCAGGTCACGGGCCTGCCCGAGAACTGCGAGCGCCTGCTCTCGGATGACGAGCTCATCATGGTTTTCCCCGAGGGCGCGCGTGGCAGCGGCAAGCTCTGGAGGGATCGGTACAAGCTCGTCGATTTCGGGACCGGATTCATGCGCCTCGCGATGAAGACACGTTCGCCGATCACGCCCTTCGCGTTCGTCGGCGGCGAGGAGGCGTGCCCGGCGTTCTTCGACGTGAAGCCGCTCGCCCGCGCGTTCGGCCTGCCCTACTTCCCGATCACGCCGACCGTCCTGCCTCTGCCCCTGCCGGCCCGTTGCTCGATCTGGTTCGGCGAGCCGATGTGGTTCGAGGGCACGGGCAACGAGGAGGACGCCGAGGTGAGCCCCAAGGTGGACGCGGTCAAAGCGCGGATCGCAGCCCTGATCGACGAGGGACGAGCGGCCCGCAGAAGCCTCTACCTCTAGCGCCGCGGCGATCACGGTCGACGCGGACGGACGATCGAGCTTCGCGGCGCGCGGGTCGGGCTTGGCAAAGGCCCGCGGGATGGTGCACATTGCGCCGGCCATGAAGCCTCTTCTTGTCACCAGCGCGTTGCCCTACGCGAACGGCCACATTCACCTCGGCCACATGCTCGAGTACACGCAGACGGACATCTTCGCGCGGTACCAGCGTATGACCGGGCGCCACGCGATCTACATCTGCGCGGACGACACGCACGG
>JANMGF010000218.1:0-4014 GCA_031374535.1 Polyangium sp. (in: bacteria) | reverse complement strand
CGCCGAGGAGACCGCCGCCGTCTACGGCTGCGACCTCGAATACGAGGACTACTCCATCTGCGTTATCGATGAATATCGGTGCACGGCTGGCTTTTTCGGCCCCGATCCCACTGATCTCCTCGCATGCGCCAGCGACCTGAGCGATTACGACAACTGTATTCGAGACGGCTCGCGGCTCCGGTAGACCCGCGCCCGCTCGTTGTCGTCATCGGAATCGCCATGACGCACGGGGGCTCCGTCGGACAGCCGAGCAGAGCCCCCGTGAGCTTTTACCGCGACGAACCCCCTGCCGCGCGCGGAGGCAATTCCTCCACCGCCTGCGCTGGCCCACCGGCCTCGTTCGCATTGGCGGCGGCGGGCGCCGTCCCCGTCGGGGTCGTCACGGGCCCCACGGGTGCCATGGGTGCCGCCACGGGCGCTACGGGCTCGGGCACGAGCAAGGACCGAAGCCCTTGCGCGTCCATTCGTCCGATGCGCGTCACGAACGCCGGCAGCCCGGTCGCCTCGTCGCTCAGCACGACGAAACGGGCCTCCCGACTCCCGCGCTCGAGCGCCTCCAGCCAATGCACGACGTCCACGTCCGTCGCGACCGCTTTGGCGTCCACGATGAACACGTCCGGTGGATCCGACCCCGCCAGAACGAGCGCATCGTAAGGATGCTTCACGTCCCGAAGCGGCATCATATCCCCGAGCGCGCGGGTGACATGAGCGAGCGTGTCCTTCGAGCCCACCACGAGCCCACTTTTCGCGCTCGCCCGCGCGAGCTCACGGGGCACGCTGTAGCCCCAAGCTCGCAGAAATTCCGCCACGTCGGCAGCTCGAAATCGCAAATGCCGCCCTGGCGTGCGAAAATGTGCGATCCGGCCACGATCCACCCAGTTATGGATGGTCTTCAGATCGACCTCGCACAGCGCTGCGAGGTCGGACGCGGTCAGCAGCTTCTCTCCCCGTACTCCGGCCATCGTCCGAACTCCACGCGAAAGGTGTGCCAACCTGTCCAGCCCTCCGGACCCGTAGACCACACCAGCGGGTGGCCCCCCACCCTGTTGCTCTTTGTATTCAAACCTAGCACTTTTTTGCGAAGGTGCGGGCTTTGTTCGTCCGCGCACCGAGGCCCTTCCTCCAGTTCGCTTCGCTCGGGCCTCTCCAGCGTCATGTCGCCTGGAGGAGCAAGGTTGAGGCCGCTGGCTCCACTGTAGGAATGACGCCGCTCGAGCGACCTTGGGGACGTGACCACCCGTCTGTACAGGCACGGTAGGGTCGCTCTTCAAGGCAATGAAGACACCGTTTTCCCGAGGGGCCAGGCCCGAGCACGGTTTTCCCGGAGTCAAGGAAGTGACACCGCGTTCGGGGACCCCGGTGTGGGCATACCGAGGAGGAAGGAATCGCTCACCCCATCCGGTGCATCGGGTGACCGCCGGACCACGCTTTGCCCAGCCTTCGGTTTGGGAATCGCTGGAAACCTGGAAAGAATGCGACTCCTTGCATCGAGCAGCCGGACCATCTCTCCTCCATTGGCGAGCCCACTCTTCCCGAGCGCCGGCACCCGCACCACCATTGCGTCCTCGGCTGGCGGTACGTCCACCTCGTCGTCCACGACGAAGCTCTCGTTCACGACCACCGCAAACCGCCCCGGCGGAAGGAGCGCCGCGGGCAACGCCGTTTCGCCCCCGATATCGCTGATCCGGAGCTCGCCGAGCGGCGCCTCCACGGCTCCATCGTTGTAGAGCTCGACCCACTCCTGATGGGGCTCCGGTCCCAGCGGATTCGCCATCACCTCGTTCAACACGACGTGCGGCATCGGCGCCATCGTCGTCGTTGAAAACGAGGTCCGTTGCCCCACGCCGAGCATGTCGATCGTCGTCACGTCGAGGGTGATCCGAAGGCCCGCGGGCAATCCTTTCAGAACGAACCGCTGGTGTTTCGAAGTCGTCATCACCCGATCGATCCCCTCCCCGGCGATTCCCCACAGAAGGGGCGCCTCGGGCCCACGCCCGAGCAGCCGATCGTCCTGCACCTCCACGCAGCCCGGCCCGAACGGAACCTCCAGCGCCGAGCATTCGAGCGGCACGACGTCCGGCGTCGCCTCCACGCCCCCCACCTCCACGCCCCCCGCCTCCACGCCCCCCGCCTCCACGCCCCCGAAAGGACGCGGATCCAGGCGAACGGGTCCCTCCATGCCGGACCAAAACACGACCGGCGGCGGCACCCACGGTCCCCCGTCTGCCGCGCCTTGCCCTCGACCCTCGAAACGCAGGCAAGCGCCGCCGGCCCCCGCGGGCGCGAGGCCCCGTGCGAGCGTGCCCAGCGGCCCTTCCGGCGCCAGCGCGGCCGGGACCTCCCCCTCGGGCAGCGGCGCCTCGCCACAGAACAACCCGAACGCCCGCGCCCCCCTCACCTCGACCGGCGGCCACACCCGCGTCAGCAGGGGCGCCGTCGCCTCCGCCTCCACCACCAGCTCGACGACCGCCCGCGGCTCCCCACTCGCCACCACGTACGTCTCGCCCAGCTCCAGCGGCGTCGTTGGCGCCAGCACCACCGACCCATCGTCCTCGCGAAAGACCAGGCTCGGCACGAAACGCGCGGCGAGGGCCTTCGAGATGTCGTCCCGCTCGATCTGCCGGAGGTGGCTCTCCCGCACCTCGCCTCGCACCAGGAAAAGCCTCGCCTCATCGAGCTCGACCTCCGCGCCGACGTGCACCCGCACCACGGAGGGCGCGGCGGAGAGGGGCGCTTCGGGTTCGAGCACCACCGAGATTCCGTTCGCCTTCGTCGGCGCGCCGAGGTCCCGGGGCACCGGCAGATCGGGCCGACAAGCGGCGAAGGCGAAGACGACGAGGACGAGGCGACGGACGAGCGGAGGGCAGGAGATCGCTAGCATGCGGGAACATCGACCGAGGGCCCCGCCGGTTGCGTGAAAATTGGTACGGTGACCCGCCCATGACGCCCGAAGACATCCAGGAGCTTCGCAAGGAGCTCGCGTGCACGGCGAAGGAGCTCGGGGCAGCGCTCGGGCTCGACCAGGAGACCGTCCTCGCCTGGGAGCGCGGCGACCTGTTCCCGACGAAGCGCTACGTCACGAAGATGGAGGAGCTGCGGAAGAAAGGGAAAACCGCGATCGTACGCAAGCCGCGCCGTGGCGCCGTGGCCGCATCCCCGATGGCCGTGCTCGCGGATCCCGAGACGTGGAAACTCGTGCGCAAGCTCGTGGCCCACGCCGAGCTGCGCCGTGAAGTCGGCAAGCTCGCCGAGGCGTACCCGGACCCCGCCGAGGAACCGAGCGCGACGTGACGTGAACCGACGGAGGGCTACTCCTCCTCGGCCTCTTCGTCCTCGTCGTCTTCGTCCTCGTCGTCTTCGTCCTCGTCGTCCTCGTCCTCGTCGTCCTCGTCTTCGTCGTCTTCGTCTTCGTCCTCTTCGTCCTCGTCGTCCTCGTCGTCCTCGTCGTCCTCCTCGTCTTCGTCTTCGTCTTCGTCCTCTTCGTCCTCGTCCTCTTCGTCCTTTTCCGCCTCTTCGTCCTCGTCCTCTGCGGCCAAGCGGTCTTCGGTTTCTTCCTTCTCGGCCCACGCGTCGCTGCTCGTTGCTTGCACGTCGTTCATCGCTTCCTCCCCACCTCGGCCTTCCGTCTGCGTCCCGCCCTCTGCTGCGTCCGAAGCCTCGTCGCGTGATCCATCCTCCGCGTCGTTCGCTCCTTCGGGCGGCGTCACGAACGTCTGGAAGTTTCCCTCGGCGCCCATCAGTCCGCCATCCGCCGCCGCCGGGGATCCGGGGTCCGTGAAGGCGAACGACGCCGACGCGTCGGGCGGATCCTCGCCCATCTCGCGCTCATAGGCGCGCCGCGACTCGTCGGTGAGCTCGGTGAACTCACGCAACGTCGGCAGCTCCGAGAGCGTACGCAACCCGAAGAACTCCAGGAACTGCGCCGTCGTCCCGTAAAGCATCGGCCGCCCCGGCTCCTCTTTTTTTCCCAGGATCCGCACGAGCTCCCGCTCGAGCAGCGACTTCATCACCGCG
>JANMGF010000215.1:0-4070 GCA_031374535.1 Polyangium sp. (in: bacteria) | reverse complement strand
CGGCGAGCAGGCGCGAAAAGCCGAGCACGGGGGCGCTCGACGCGATGCCCGCAGCCGGACCGACACCCCCGAGGCCCACGAGCGCGGCGAGCAGGCCAAGCAGGAGCATGGCGACGGCGCGCCTGCGGTAACTCACGCGGGTGAGCGCGGCGGCGACCGTGACGCCGCCGAAGAGGAACGAGGAGAGGGCCGCCATCGTCCCGCCCGGCCGCAATCCGACGAGGGGGAGCACGCCGAGCCCCGCGAAACCAAGGCCCACGGCCGCGCACCAGAGCCGCGCTGCCTTTCGCGACGGCTCGATCGGCGCGAGGTCCTCCATGAGGGCCTCGGACGCGAGCAGCGGCTTGGCAGGGGTCGTTCGCTCCTCGATGCGCGGGGAGTGCGGGGCGAGGGAAGGGGGCGGGGAGGAGGTCGTCGCCGAGGTGGCAGGGTAGGGGGACGCGGGCGCCGGGGTGTTCACGGGCGAGGCGTCCGTCGGGGGAGTGACCAGGGCGGGGGACGCGGGGCTTGCCGCGGCGCCGTCTGCGTCGACCGCGATGCCGTCCGGGGTCATCGCGGGTTCTCGGGGTTTGGATCGGGGGGCACTTGCAGGCACGGCTTCGGGAGGCTCGAGCTCGGCGCTGGGTGTGTCTACCGGAGGCGGCGGGGGCACGACCTCTGCACGGCGGGCCGAGGACGGCGGTTCGTTCGAGGCCGCTGTCCCGAGGGGAGCCGTCCTCGAAGAGGCTGGGCTGTCGATGTTTTGCGCTGGAGAGGCCATCTGGGTCGCCCGCGGTCGCTCAGGTACCGCCCGGAGCATACCCCCGGAGGGCGTCGAGCGTCGTGGGGTTTTCGGCGAAGGCGAGGCGAGCGACGAGGGTGCGGGCGAATTCCCGCACACTCTGGAAGCCTTGGGGGTCCGTCCGAAGGGTCGATTCGTCCATGTAGAGCCGCCGAGAGATCTCGACCTGAATGGCGTGTATGCCGCTCGCCGGGGTCCCGTAGTGGCCCGTCGAGAATCCGCCGCGGTAGGGATCGTCGTGGCGGACGGTGTAGCCGCAAGAACGCGCATGTCTATCGACGACGTCGATCACGGCCGCCGAGGCGGTCGTACGCCCGCGGGTGCCCGGGACGATGTCGGCCCGCGCGCCGCCGGTCTCGGCGTGCCCACGGCGGGGCTGGCTCGGCATGGAATGGGCGCAAAGCAGCACGGCGAAGCCGAAGCGGGCGCGTTTCCTGGCGAGGAGCTGCTCGAGGACGCGGTGGTAGGGCCGGTAGACGAGGTCGAGGCGCCGTTCGAGCTCGGCGCGGGGCAGCCTGCGCGCGAGGATGGGCTCGCCGTCCGTGGTGAGGCGCCAGATGAGGCCGCGTGGCCAGGGAGCGCGCCCGCCCCCGTCGACGGCGTCGTGATCGAGGTCTGCCTCGCCGCGGTTGAGATCCACGACGTACCGGCTCGCGCGCGCGTAAATCAACGTGGCGCCTTCGACGGGCGCGTCCTCGAAGAGCGCGTCGACGTGCAGGTCGGCGTCGCGGGCGATGCTGCGGGCGGGCGCGATGGTGAACGAGAGCGTCTCGGCGTCGAGGGAGAGGCCCGCGTGGGGCACCTCGACGACCACGGGGGTCTCGCCACCCTTGGGCTCGATGACCTCGAACTGCGGTCCTGGCGGCGCCGCTCCACAGGCGGAGCGGAGGCCCCAATCGTCGTATCGGGGATCGACCACGGCGAACCACTCTTACCCCATTCAGCGCCCGGCCGCAGGTGATGCGCTCGTGGGAGCACGAAGAAACCGCACGTCCGCCGGGCGTGTGTCCCGTCCGTTCTCGCCATCCGGGCTTGCATCCGCGCTTTTCTTCGGCATGGCCGCGAGGAGCGGTAGGCTCGGCGCGTGGATCTACACGCCTGGGTGGACGCGTACCTCGATCACCTGCGGGTGGAGCGCGCGTTGGCGCCCCGCACGCTCGAGGCGTATGCCCGGGACCTCGCCAAGCTGCTCGCGCTTTGCGAGGCGAGTGGGATCGCGGCGCCTTCGGGGCTCGATGGGGCGATGGTGTCGGCGTACCTGGTCGAGCTCGGCAAGCAGGGGCTCGGCGCGCGATCGGCCACGCGGCACCTCTCCGCGGTGCGAGGTTTTTCGCGGTTCTTGCTGCGCGAGCGGGCGATTTCGGCCGATCCTGCGGCGCTCGTCGAGCGGCCGCGGACGTCACGCAAGCTGCCGAAGGTGCTCTCCCTCGAGGAGATTCAGCGCATCCTGGAGGCTCCGGACGCGGCGTCGTTCCGGGGCCTTCGTGACCGCGCGATGCTGCACGTGATGTACGCGGCGGGGCTCCGCGTGAGTGAGGTCGTGGGCCTCAAGATCGCGGACGTGGACCGCAAGCAAGGCGTCGTGTTTGCCTTCGGAAAGGGGAGCAAGCGCCGGATCGTGCCGCTCGGCGAGCCTGCGCTGGATGCGATCGACGCGTATCTGGCCGTACGAAAGGATCACCCGCGTGCCGCCGCGACGCCTGCGCTTTTCCTGTCGCCCCGGGGCAAACCGTTGACGAGGCAAGGCGTGTGGAAGCTGCTCGGGGCCTACGCGCGGGGCGTGGGCGTGATGAAGCCGAGCTCGCCGCACAAGCTGCGCCACTCGTTCGCGACGCACCTGCTCGAGGGCGGGGCCGATCTACGTAGCGTCCAGGCCCTGCTCGGCCATGCCGACATCACGACGACCGAGATCTACACGCACCTCACGGACGACCACGTCCGCACCGTGTACAAGCGGGCGCATCCTCGCTCGTAGCGTCCTGCGATTCCCTCACCCCTCTCCCGGAAGGGAGAGGGGCCGGGGTGAGGTGCTTCCTTTACTTGAGGATCGACCCGAGATCCTGCTCCACCTGCTCCGCAGTCTGCGCCGGGACCTTCGCGTAGAGGCGCGTGCGCTCGGTGCGCACGAAGTACTCGGGTTTGCCCGCGGGATCCGCGGCCGGCACGCGCACGAGCTCGAGAAAACCGAGCGACGAACCGGACGCGTACTCGACCTTGAGCACGTCCTGTTTGCCCTCGGGCCCGTTCATCACGTAGTCCGTCGGCCGCAGCCGATCGAGCTTCGCCATGAAGTTCGCCACGGTCTCGTCCTTCTGGTCCGCCGCCGCCGGATCGGCCCAGAAACGCTTGCCCTCGGGCCCGCCGCGCACGATCTTCCGCGTCTTGCCACCGGCGCTAAGCTCCGCCGTCGCGACCTCGGCCTCCTTCCAGGCATGCAGATCCCGCTCGACGAGGCGCGACTCCGCCGTGTCGAAATCCCGCACCGCGGTGCCGTCGATCACGTACGTCTCGCCCGTCGAGGGCTCACGCACGTACCTGTCGCCGCCGCCGGGGGTCGACCCGCCCAGCACGAGCTTGCGTTCGACGCCGCCGATCGTGACGAACAGCGTGCCCTCGGGATCGGCGAGCCCGAACTCCGCCGCGCGATCCTCCGGGATGCGGCCGAGCGCGCGCAGGGCCTTCAGTGGCGCCAGCGCGTCGACGAGCTTCTGGGCCACGCCCACCGCGACGAACTCGGTCTTCGTCTTGCCGCCGGGCGGGCTCGGCGGAGGCGCGCCCGCATCAGGCCCTGCGGGCGGAGGCGGCGAAGCCTCGCGCTCGAGCGTGCCGAGGTAATACACGCCGATTTTGTCGGACTTCGATTCGAGCGAGACCTTTCGGTTTTTGCCCTCGAAGACCACCTTTGCGACGTCGGCTGGGCGCCCGGACCACACCGTCGCTTCGGTCTGTACGAGCGCCTTGGGCTGCTCGTCGCGCGTCCACACGGCCACCGCGCTGGCCGACGCCAGCACGAAGAGCCCCACGTGGACGAAGATGCCGCGTCCCACGTTCATGCCTTCCTCCCGGCCGTTCGGCGCGTCCGCCGCGTCACGAGGAGCCCCATGCCGAGCAGGAGCGACGGAGCCCCGATGATCGTCCCGTAGAACCAGAACACGTCCTTCTGCTTCGTGTGCTCGATACGCACGTCCTCGGGCGTCGTGATCTCCCCGCTGAAGCTCTCGTCCCCGCCGAGCCAGCGCACCGCGTCGACGACGAAGAGCTGGTTGGTCTCGGCGACCCCGAGCGCGAG
>JANMGF010000139.1:0-8886 GCA_031374535.1 Polyangium sp. (in: bacteria) | reverse complement strand
ACTGCGCATCGCGCAGTTCATCGCCCAAGGTCCAGCGCCTGCGCTGGTCCGGGTCCAGGGGTGGATAACCCCGGTGGGGCCTGGGGCAAAGCCCCAGCGAGGCGCCTCCGAAAAGAGACCCATGCTCAGCTCGAACGTTTCTCCACAATCATCCGCACCCCATGCTTCGGCCCCGCGTTCGCCATGCGCACGGCCCCCTTGTCCGGACGATACGACGCCAGGCTCAGCCGATAACGCCGTAACAACGTGCCCAGCACGAGCTTCATCTCGTAACTTGCCATCGCTGCGCCCAGGCAGCGCCGCGCCCCCCCTCCGTACGGCAAAAACTCGAAGGGCGAAAAGGTCCGGTCGAGGAATCGCTCGGGCCGGAAGCGCATGGGCTCCGGGTAGACCCCCTCGCGGAAGTGGGCCACGCCGATGGCCGCCACGACGCTCCCTCCGGCCGGCAACGAATACCCCGAAAGCTCGAAGGGCTTCCGGAGCTTGCGGGGCGACGGCGCTGGCGCGAGCGGGTAGCGGCGGAGCGTCTCGTTACATGTGGCCTCGAGGTACGGGAGCTTCGCGAGGGTCTCCGGATCGGGATCGGGGCCGAGGGCCTTGAGCTCCTCGCGGAGCCGTCCGAGGGCGGCTGCGTTCTCCGGCTGGTGCACGGCGTACAGGGCCCAGGCCATGGCGATGGCGGTGGTCTCGTGGCCGGCGAAGACGAGCAGGACGAGCTGATCGCGGATCTCGTCGTCGTCCATCGGCTGGCCGTCTTCGGTGCGGGCGGCGAGCAGGAGGCTGAGGATGTCCTCGCTTGGACCTTCGGCCCGCCGCGCGGCCATGAGCTCGTCGAGCGCCGCATGGAGGCGGCGGCGGCGCTCCATGAACGTGGCATAGGGGCCGAACCCCCCGAAATCGCGGCGCAAGGCGGGGACAATCGCGAGCAAGGGCGAGATGCCGTTCGTGATCTCGATCAGCAGCTTGGCGAGGCTCGCCATGCGTGCGGGTTCGGTGACGCCGAAGACGACTTGCAGGATGACGTCCAGGGAGAGCTCCTGCAGGACCTCCATCATGGTCACGGTTTGCCCTGTCGCGAACGAGGCAAAGCGCTCCTCGGTGATCCGCACCATCTGCTCGCCGTAGGCGCGCATGCGGGCCCCGTGGAAGGGAGGCATCATGAGCTTGCGCGCGCGTTTGTGCTCGGCGCCGCTCGCGAGGATGAGGGAGCGGGCGCCGATGAACACGGCGAGGTCCTGGTTCAAGGGCTCGAAGGTGTCCGGATCAGCGGTGAAGATGGCCTTGATCCCGGCCGGATCGCCGCTGCAAACGAGCGGGGGCTTTCCGGGGAAGACGAACGTATCGCCGTACTTTCGTGCCAGGGGGACCATGCAGCCGATGGGATCACGCATGTACTGAACGAGGATCAGGAGCGAGTTCTGCGGCCCCGGCGGGAGGTTCTCCATCCGGCGATGATGCCAAGCCACAAACCGGGGTACAACGACTGATTCATGGGGATTGGATGATTTTTCCCCATGCAGCGCGCGTATTGCCCGAAGGGAACGTCCGCTATACCGAGTGAACGCTGGGAAACCCGCGTGCTCTCCTCCGTCGAGGGGTCGACCGGGCCCATCCCATCGCCGCGATCACGAGACCCAACAAGCCCGCGGATCCGTCGCGCGACGAATTGGAGTCGGTCCGACAAGCACAACCGCCCTCCGCGCTGCCGTCCTCGCCGTCTGCGTTTCGCACGAATGGCAAACCCCCTTCTGCCCGCTCGCGCTCGATTACCTGCCCGGCAGCGTCACCTTCGACCCGGTCGCCGGCCCGCCGCCCGATCCCGGGGTGGCCTCCCGCCTCGCGGAGGCGGCCGAACGGCTCCGCGCGGCCTGGTCCCCGGCGCTCTTCGACCGTGTGGCGCAGCAGATCCCCGCCGAATGGCTCTCGGACGCCGTGGGTTTCCCCGATCCCGAGGCCCACCGCGCCGCGTATGCCCATTGGCTGACGGCGCGGCTCGCGGCCCTTCCCCTTTTCGTTGCGGAGGCCGAGCGTGCGCGCGCAGAGCTCGTTTGAGTACGCCATCCCGCGCGTGTGCGAGGGCGGTCCCGGGGCCGGCCCGATCGGGCTCCTGCCGCGGAAAGAGCGATTCTCCTGGCTCGTGGCGCCGCGCAGCACGATCCTGCAGACCTCACGGGCGCACGTGGGCCTCTGCGACGCGCCGGACCTGGTGCTCGAACGGCTCCTCGACAAGCTCGTCCGCACCCCGCGCCCTCCCGGCCGAAGGTAGAAAAGCTATCGTTCCTGCTGCGATCGGTCTATCGTCGCCGGAGGAGCCTGCATGGGACATAAAAATTTCCTTTTCACGGGGCTCGCCCTCGTCGCCTTGGGCGCGACGGGATGCGGGCCTGACATCGCGGGGTTTTGCGAGCAGCGGGAGGCGTGCCTCGGCGGCAACGAGGCCGACATCGACGCCTGCATCGCCGCATCCGAGGGGCAACGCGACGCGGCCTACGGCATCGGCTGCGGCGAGGAGCTCGACGTGGCCTTCGAGTGCACCCAGCCGCTGCTCGACTGCTCGACCCAGGCGACGGGGCAGATGTGCGCGACGAACGACGACTGCGGCGGCGGCACCGTTTGCAGTAACGGCGAGTGCTCGGCGAAGTTCTACGGCGTGCCCGCCTCGGAACAGGAAAAATGCGAAGCGGAAGAGAACGCGTTTTCGCGCTGCAATTGAAGGAGTGGCCATCATGGTTCGAAGTATCCTCGTGAATGCCTTCCTCCTCCTGGGATTGGCCGGCGTTTCCGTCGGGTGTTCCCGCGCGCAGGTCGTCTGTGATCTCGTCTGCGAGTGCGAGCACTGCAGCGATGAGGACGAGATCCTGACCTGCCAGCAGTACGCGACGACGGAGGACGTGGCGGACGCCTACGACTGCGGAGACGCCTGGACGACGTTGTCGGTCTGCCTGGAGGAGCAGGGCCGGTGTGACGAGAAGGAAGCCCGCTTCTCGACGCAGAACGAAGACACCAACGAAGACCGCTGCGACGGCGAGCGCGACGCCCTGAACGCGTGCATCGAGGCAGCCTCCGGGCGCGACGGCGCGCAGTTCTGAGGGTCCCCCCGCGCGGGCCGGTGTTCGAGGCCCGCGTCAGCCTTCCCCCGGGCCTTCGTCCCCGCCTGCGAGTTCGAAGGCCCGCATCTTCCGCTTCAGTGTATTTCGGTCGATGCCCAGGAGCCGGGCAGCTCGGCTGAGATTGCCGGCTTCGGCTGCGAGCGCCGCTGTGAGTGCGGCCCGCTCGGCGTCTTCCACGACGTCGCGGAGGGGCCGCACGGCGCTTGCGCTTGCGCTACCGCTTCCGCTTCCGATTCCGCTTCCGCTTCCGCTTCCGCTCCGGATCTCCGTCGCGAGATCGGAGACGTTCACCAGGTCATCGCAGAACACGGCCCAGCGCATCACCTCGGCCCGGAGCTCGCGCACGTTTCCCGGCCATGGATGGCTCGCGAGGGCTCGCATCGCTTCGCGCGTCACCCGGAGACGCCGCCCGCCTTTTTTGGACCGGATTTCGGCGAGGAACGACTCCACGAGCAGCTCGACGTCGCCGCCTCGCGCCCGGAGCGGCGGCACCTCCAGCGTCGCGCCGCGCAATCGATAATAAAGATCCTCGCGGAAACCGCCGGCTTTCACCATGGCCCCGAGATCCCGGTGCGTCGCGGCCACGATCCGCACGTCGACCTCCACCCGCCCCTCGCCGCCCACGCGCCTGAGCGTGCCCTCCTGCAGGACACGCAGGAGCGCCGCCTGCACCCGCGGCTGCATCTCTCCAATCTCGTCGAGGAAAAGCGTGCCGCCGTGCGCCTGCTCGAAGACGCCGCGGCGACGCTTGCCCGCGCCCGTGAAGGCGCCCGCCTCGTGGCCAAAAAGCTCGCTCGCCAGGACACCTTCGGTGAAGACCGAGCAGTTCTCCGCCACGAACGGGCCGTCCTTGCGGGGCGAAAACGCGTGGATCTCCCGCGCGCAAAGCTCCTTGCCCGTGCCGGTCTCGCCCAGCACGAGGACCGGCGCGTCGCTCGCGCCCACACGCTCGAGCTTCGACCGCAGCTCGACGAGGGGCGCGCTCTCGCCGAGGAGCGACGAAACGCCCTTCTGCGCGGCGGCCCGGAGGCGGAGGATCTCGTCACGCATCGCGCGGATCTCGGGGAAACCCTCGATGTCGAGCCGCACCTCGCGCACCGGCTTCGGGTGTGGCACGGGCACGAACGCGGGCGGGATCACCTGGAGCATCCGCGCCGGCAGGAGGCCCGCCTGCACCAGGATCACCCAGAGCGTCTGCGCTTGCGGCGTGCCCGACGAGAGCAGGACGTCGAGGGCCACGTTCGAGGCCACGAGCTCCGACTTGGCCCGCCCGACGAGCGGCCCGAGCGCCCGAAAAAGTTTTCCGTAATCGGAAGGATCGTCGACCGGGACCACCACGAGCTCGACCTTGCCCGTCCGCGCCTCGATCGAGCGGCACAACGACCGCGCCGGCGCCTCCCCCTCGGGGATCGTGAACACCCACGCGAGGTCGTACCGGCTCTCGTCCTGATCGAGCAGGCGCAAGACCGGCCCCCGATCACTCGAAGGGCGCGGCGTCTGGTGCGACGGCGCCCTCCCCGTCACCCCAGCATCCGACCACGTGAGGAGGGCCCGCTTCACCTGGTGCAACGTACACCAGATCCGATGCGCCGTGCACCATCGATCTGGTGCATGCTGCATCATCTCGCCGAGGGGACCTCCTGGATTCCCGGCAAAAGCGGCCTGGCACGGTTCACGCTATAGGCCCCTGCACACCACACCTCCACGACCGATTCGAGTTTTGGCCATGGGCACTTCTTCTCTCCCCGAGCCGTCTCTTCCCCCGCACGCCCGCATCTTCGCCCGTCCCGATGTCTGGATGGAGGGGGATGCGATTGCGCAGTTCGCCCGCGTCGCCGCGCTCCCCGGCTGCGTGCGAGCCGCGGGCATGCCCGATCTGCACCCCGGGCGCGGCCCCGTCGGCGCCGCGTTTGCCTTCGAGGAGCGTGTTCTTCCGTATCTCGTGGGCGGCGACGCCGGCTGCGGCGTCCTGCTCCTCTCGACCACCGCCTCGCCACGCGCCGCCGACAAACTCGAGCGTCGCGTTCGCGCCGCGATGGACGAGGATCCGCTCGCCGATTGCGACCCGCTCGAGGTCTTCGACGCCTGCTGGCGCAAGGGTGCCAGGGGCCTCGCCGAGGTCACCCACGTGCCGGACGACATCGTTGCCATGGCCGAACGAGAGCGTGATCTCGACCTCGGTCCGAGCGGCGACGGCGCATCGTACCGCGATCTGTCGCACGGCCGCGCGCTCGGCAGCATCGGCAGCGGCAACCATTTCGCCGAGATCACGCGCGTCGCCGAGGTGCGCGACGAGGCCGCCGCGGATGCGATTGGGCTCGAAAAAGGAAACCTCGTCGCGCTCGTGCACACGGGCTCGCGTGGGCTCGGCACCCAGGTCGGGCGGCGTTATGGCGAGGAGACCCTCACGGGCGAGGCGATCTCGGTTTACCTCGGCGATCTCGCAGGCGCGGTCCGGTTCGCCCAGGCAAACCGCTTCCTCGTCGCTTGCCGCCTGCTTCGCGCGCTCTCGGCGTTGCGGCGCGACAAGGTGAAAGGGTCGATCGAGATCGTGCACAACACGATCCGGCGCGAACCGGTCGCCGGCGCGCCCGCGTGGATTCATCGCAAGGGCGCGGCTCCCGCGGGCCGCGGCGAGGCCACGGTCGTGCTCGGCAGCCGCGGCGCGCCTTCGTGGGTGCTCCTCGGCACGGGGCACGAGGGCGCGCTCGCGTCGGTGGCGCACGGCGCGGGCCGCCGCATGACCCGGAACGAGGCGCGCGAAAAGCTCGCCACGCGGTACAAACGCGCCGAGCTTGGCCGTACGGCGCTCGGGGGGCGTGTCGTCTGCGACGATCCGGCCTTGCTTTACGAGGAGCACCCGGACGCATACAAGCCCATCGCGCCCGTCGTCGCGAGCCTCGTCGACGAGGGCCTCGCCGTGCCCATTGCTTCACTCGTGCCCGTCGTGACGGTGAAGCAATGAGCCACCTCGTCGTGTTGATCACGGCCGGCTACGGGCCTATCGAGGTGCGCCGGTTCGTCGCGCTGCTCGCGGACAGGCTTTCTCGTCTCTGCGAGGCGCGGGGCCTCGTCATCGAGGAGACCGTGATCCACGGCGACGAGGACGCGCCCCGTTCGGTGGAGCTCGTGGCCTCGGGGGACGAATCGCGTTTAGCCAGGGAGATCGGCACCCACGCGCTTCTGGCGCCGAGCCCCGATCGCGGCAAAGCGTCCCGCAAGCGCTGGTACGCGTCCGTCGTGGTGCACGAGGATCCCGACGCAGGCGCGGATTCGGTCGTCGGAATCGATCCACGCGACGTGGTCATCACGGCCATGCGCGCGGGTGGCCCCGGCGGGCAAAACGTCAACAAAACCTCGACGGCGGTGCGCGCGCGGCACGTGCCGACGGGCATCGTCGTGCGCGTCCGAGACGAGCGATCGCAGCGGGCGAACGTGCGGCGGGCGATGGCGCGGATCGCGGCGCTTTGTCGAAAGAGGGCCGAGGCGGCGGCGTCTGCGAACGAGGCGGCGCGCTGGTCCTCGCACGCGTTGCTCGAGCGGGGCGCGCCGGTGCGCTCGTACGTGCTCTCGCCCCGCGGTGAGCTCATCGATAGATCCACGTTTTCAGGGTGAATCAGCCATGCGTAAGGACATGTTCGAGCTCATCATCGAGAGGCCGCGGTACGATGGGGGCCGCGGCCGCGGCGCGGGCAAGGGACGGTATGCGACGCGGATGAAGGCCGATCCCGAGGCCGCGCCGCAAAAAGAGGGCATGAAATATCGCGGCTGCACGCGGGCTCTGAACGAGAACCTCGCCCCGCTCCGGCGTTTCCTCGCGCGCCGCGTGGGCCGGCCGTGGGACGCCGTCTGGTCGGAGATCCGCGCGTCTCTTTCGCCGAACAGCGCCGTCCAGAAACACGTCTTCGACCACGTGCGGCAATTCGTCGAGCAAAACCCCATTCTCATCGACGGGATCCCCCACGCGCCCGACGGGAGCGGCCCGCGGCGGGATCAATTCATGCCGCTCCGGAGCCACGGCCTCTGGCAGGACTTTTACGTTTGCCCGCGGACGGGGCTCCTTTGCTCGGCGGCGGAGGCGGATCGGAGGAGGAAAACACGCGCGCCCAAGCCATGACGCCACTGTCAGGCTCTCTCCCCGCCCCCTCCTCCCTCCCTGCCTCCCCGCCCTGGTTTTCCTCCGACCGCGCCCCGCTGGCACCCTTCTTGCCGACCGGGCCGCGACACGTTTTCAGGAGGACTTCCCATGCTTCGACTCCCGCTTTTTGCCCTCGCCTCGACGTTTGCCCTCACCGGCTGCACGGGCCTCACGCTGGGTGAAAACAACCCAGGCGCCGATACCTGGCTCGGCAATGGCGCCATTGCCGTCGACGACCGCACCGAGACCTCGTTCGTCCTCGCCAGCGAGACCCAGGACCCGGCCAATCCCGCCAAGATCCCCGCCAGCACGCTCTTCGCGATCGACCCCGACACGGGTGTCGTGCGCGAGGCGGCCGATCTCACGGGGCGAGACGATCCGCGCCTGCTTTTCCCCGCCTCCGGCCTGCTCGTGATGAGCGAGGAAAATGAGAAAGATCGCCTCGATCTTTTCGACCACGAGACGCTCGCGCTGAAGAAAAGCGTGGACCTCGACGTGCGTTATCACGGCACCCGATCGAGCCCGAGCCGCAAGTACATCGGCGTCGCCGACAACACCTCGGAGAAGGCCCCGATCCACGTCATCGACGCCGAGACCCTCGACACGCACGTGATTCCCCACGACGGCGAGTGGCTCGAAGCGACGTTCCTGAACAAGAGCGATACCCTCGTCGCGATCGTCTTCTACGACCAGAACACCCCCGCCCCGCGCGCACGTCTCCTCGGCTGGTCCATGCAGGAGGTCGCCATTGCCGGCTACGAGCCCGACGCCGCCACGTCCTTCTGGCCGAAGCCCGTCTTCGATATCGAGGTGCCGAACACCGCCTGGGATCTCTGGTTTTCGTTCACCTGGGTCGGCACGAGCCCGGACGATCGGTACGTCGTGTTCCCCGTGCTCAAGACCGAGGTGCAGCCGGACGACACGATGAAGCAAACGTACGATCTGCTCGTCCTCGACACGACGACGAAGGAGCTACGCGAGGTGCCCGGCGCGCACGGGCCCGTGGGTTTCACGCCCGACGGCTCGACGATCGTGTCCTATGGCGACGAGGACATGAATGGCAACCAGGAGCTCTGGCTCGTCGACACGGCCACGCTCGAGGTCGAGCCCGAGCCCGTGACGATCGAGGGCGGTATCTCGTATTTCGTGAGCCGCGACGGCAATTTCGTCGTGGTCGCCTCCAGTACCGGCGATCAAAAGCTCGTGCTGTACGACGTGGACCAGGACAAGACGACGGAGATGGAAGGGCCCGTCGTGGGGCTCCGCGAGTTCGTGAGCCGCGTGGGGCGCAAGGAGATGTGGATCGTCGACGATCAATCGCTCTTCCGGCTCGATCTCGCGGCCGGCGACATCGAGGCCGTCCCGACGACCTTCACCCCCGAGCACGTGAACATCCTGCCGATACGCGACCGACTCGTGATGCCCGTGATCGAGCATCGGCTCCTTCCGTGGACCAGCTTCGTGATCGTGCCTCTGTTCGCCGTCGCCAACGCCGGCGTGGAGATCAACGGAGAGGCATTGCGCCAGGGATTCGGCGACACCGTGACCTGGGGGATCGTGGTGGGCCTGTTCGCTGGCAAGACGATCGGCATCTCGTTGGCGACCTGGCTCGCGGTGCGCTTCCGGGTCGGTCGGCTC
>JANMGF010000106.1:0-2557 GCA_031374535.1 Polyangium sp. (in: bacteria) | reverse complement strand
TGGGGCAAAGCCCCAGCGAGGCGGCGTCATCCTATTGGCGGAAAATCGGTCGAAACAAGGCTCTCGCGCGCGAGATCTCGTTGAGACGGCGTGACGAATCGTGTTAAAAAGTGGCAAGGGTCGATCATCCTCTGTCGTGAGGGCTGTGCGGGGATCGATGGCAACGTTGTTCGTGATCATCAGCGAAGGCGGCAAGCGGCGGCTTGTGCGCCTGACTGATATTCGTGAGATTGTCTCGATGATGGCTCTCGCCGAGGCGCCTGGCAGCGCGGGGCTTTGCCGGGGCGTGGCGAACCTGCGCGGGGAAATGATCCCGGTGTTCGACCTCGGCGGCCCCTTGGCGAGGCTCACGCCCTCGCGCGTGATCCTCGTGGCGCGCGCGGGCGAGGAGATCGTGGGGCTCCTCGTGGACGACGTGCACGACGTGGTGACGGTACCGGACGAGCACGTCGCGGATAAACCCGTCGGTGGCGGGCGAACGGCGACGATGGTGCGGCTTGGCGACGAGGTCTTGACCGTGATGGACCCGAGAGATGCTCTCCGAGACGCACGCTGAATCGCGCGAACCGGGCGCGCGTCTCGAGGCGGCCACGAGGCTCGCCGCGACGCAATTCGGGCTCGATCTCGCCAAATTTCCGGCGGCGCAGGTGAACGCGCTGCTTTCGGCTCTGCCCGAGGAGATCTCGCCCCACCACGAGCCCGCGGTCGCGAGGCTGCTTTCGGTGTGCAGCGTGGGCGAGACGATGTTCATGCGTCACCCGGAGCAGCTCGCGGCGCTCGCGAGGATTGTCCAGGAGGGCCGCGTGGGCGCGCCGGATCGTCCGCTCGTGTTATGGAGCGCGGGGTGCGCGACGGGGGAAGAGGCGTATAGCCTCGCGGCGCTTTTTCAAGGGCATCCGGGCGGCGTGCGTGTGCTCGGGACCGACGTGAGCGAGCGGGCCGTCACGCGGGCGCAGGCGGGGCACTATTCCCTCTGGTCGATGCGCGGAATGGATCCGGACGCGGCGAGCGGCTTTCTCGACGTCGATGCTTGCGGCGTGAGGGTGCGAGAGCCTTTGAAGCGGCTCGTCGCGTTTCGTGTCCACAACCTCCAGACGGACGAATACCCGCGCGACGTGGACGTCGTGGTTTGCCGCAACGTGCTCCTGTATTTCCGGAACGACGCGGCGGCGGCGGTGATCCGTCGTTTTCACGAGACCCTGCGTCCGGGCGGCGTGCTGCTCCTCGGTTACGTGGATCCTCAATCGGACGCGGAGCCGTTCGTCGAGGCGTACGAGGGCGCGGTGCGATATCACCGGAAGGGTTTGCCGGGGGAGCTGCGTGTACCAGGAAACCCTTCACCTCCGCCTCCGCCTGCGCGGGCGCCTCCGATGCCGAGGGAGCTTTCGCCTCTGCCCGCGCCGGGCCCATCGTCTCGGGCTGCGACGCTCCTGGAAGACCTCGCTCACGTGCGTGCGCTCGCTGGGTGTGGGGCGCGCGAGGAGGCCCTCGAAAGACTCGTGGAGCTTTGCCAGAGCCGCCCGCTCGAGGTCGAGCTCCACGTGCTGGCCGCGATGATCGCGGACGAGGCGGGTCTTGGGGAACGAGCGCTCGAAGCGTCGAGGCGGGCTTATTTTCTGGCGCCCGAGTCGCCCGTCACCATTTTCCTCCTGGCGACGTGCCTCGAACACGTGGGCGAAGGGCAAAAGGCCGCGCTGCGGTTCGTCGAGGCTTCACGGGTGCTCGAGCGGTTCCATGGTTCGGCGGGGCCACTCGCGTTCGGGCAAGGAATGACGACTTCGGAGCTGCGGAGGGCGATCGATGCGCGCACGAGAGGGACCTGAGTCCGTCCGCCTGGGCTCGGCCCTTTCGGCGGAAGAAATCGAGCTCTTGCGTCAGCGCGCCGCGCGGTATGCCCCCGCGGCCGAGGAGACCACGCAGGACGTCGCCTGGGCCGTGGTGTTTCGCCGCGGCGAGGCGCGGTATGGGTTTCCCCTCGCTTCGCTCCGCGAAGTGCGCCCTTTGCGTTCGTTTTGCCGCATCCCGCTCGCCTCGCCTGCGGTGCCGGGCATCCTGCATTTCCGCGGTGAAATCTTGAGCTTGCACGACATCGCCGGCTTCATGGATCCCGCCCGCGCGTCCTCGTTGGGCGCCGCGTCGTGGGTCATCGTGGTCGAGCACGCGGGCGAGCGGATGGGCCTTCTGGCCGACGAAGTCATCGATATCGAGCGTCATTCGGCCGCGCAGATCTCGGCCATGCCGATCACGCTGGGCGACCGCGCCGCCATTTGCGACGGGGTGCTTCCGGGCGGCCTTTTGTTGCTCTCGGCGTCGCGCATGTTTCACACGGACGGGTTCTTTTCCGCATTCTGAGCCAACGGCAAGAGGTATCTCGCATGATCCAGCAGTCTCCCCCACCCTCCGACGGCCTGTTCTCGTTCCCCGAGGCGGACGATCACGAAACACTCTCCAGGGAGCTCGAGAGACGCCGCCGTTATCTGCGGATCGACCAGGAGGACCTCGATCGCCTCGCCGCGATGCGCGAGCCCGCCCAGGCGCAGGCCAAGACCCTGGTCGA
>JANMGF010000046.1:0-1821 GCA_031374535.1 Polyangium sp. (in: bacteria) | reverse complement strand
TCCTGATCGTCCTGATCGTCTCTGATCGTCCTGATCGTCCCGCGACACGGCCGCGCCCGAAGGCGCGCCCGGCAGCGCGAAGGACGAGCTCTTACCCCCGACCCCTCTCCTGAAAACGGAGAGGGGCTGGGTCGGGGATTCACGTCTCGAGGATCAGCTCGCGGCGGCGGCCTTCGGCGCGCGCGTCTTCTTCGGCGTTGCCGTCGCTTCTGCGGCCCGCGTGACCTTGCGGTTCTTCGCGCGTGCCTTCTTCTTCGCCTGTGCCTTGCGGCGCTTCATCTTGTTCGAGTTGCGGCGATCCAGGTAACCCATCGCGTGTGACTCCTCGGAGAGGTTCGGGAGCGGTGCGCAGCCATGAGCTACGCGAGCCCCGACGTTCGGTCTGAAAAACGGGCGGCAAATCTGCCCAAGACCGGGCCCGCCCGCAAGGATTGTGCAGCCGATTCGCGCCGTGGGGCGCTGTTCGGCCGTGTTCGTCGCAGTTGCCCAGGCCACGCGAGGCGCGGCCCGGCTCGTCAGCTCCCGCCACCGACGGCGCCGTCGAGGGCGACCTCGCGGCCGCGCACCTCGAGACGATATCGGGAGTTCACGGTTTCGATGTAGAACACTTCCCGCCCCGCGAGCCTCAAAACCCGCTTGACCGGCGTGGTCACGTACTCATGCATTCCGTCGGAAAACTCGATCACGACGACGGAGCCTTTCCGCGGAGCACGTACCAGTCGACCGACGACGGCGCGAGAGCCACGGCCGAGCTTGCGGAGCACAACTTGCACAGCAGTCATC
The DNA here is from genome assembly GCA_031374535.1 of Polyangium sp. (in: bacteria). Lineage (GTDB taxonomy): Bacteria > Myxococcota_A > Polyangia > Polyangiales > Polyangiaceae > Polyangium. The sequence goes on along the minus strand of JANMGF010000046.1, from coordinate 1,038 downwards.
CTAGCATGGCCTCGCGAGACGGGCACAAGCTGCACAAAGGAGACGCCTGATTTCCGCGCATCCGTCCAGGTGTTCATTCTCGTGGGCCGCGGAGGCGCGCCACGCACAGCCTCGAACCCACGCGCCCGACGAAACGCCGAAGGAATGGAAATGTCCCGAGATCCGAGCGTTTTTGGGGTCGCGGGCGAGGTGGCCGGGGGCCCTCGTTTCCCCTCGCCGCGGTTTCCCCTTGCCTCTTTGGTCCGTCCGCGGTCTGTCTCCGTCCGTGCGCGGGGTACCTGCTCGTCCGACCGGGTCCGTGGAAGTGATCACGGGCTCGATGTTCAGTGGAAAAACCGAGGAGCTCATCCGGCGTATCAAACGCGCGGTCCTCGCCAGACAACGCGTGCAGGCGTTCAAGCCTCGCATCGACGATCGTTACGACGCACATCGCATCGTCAGCCACGAGGCGGTGAGCGTCGAAGCCGTCGCGGTGGGCTCGAGCGGGAGCATCGAGGAGCGCGTGCTCGACGAGACCGACGTCGTCGCCATCGACGAAGCGCAGTTCTTCGATCGAGGCATCGTCGAGGTCTGCGACCGGCTCGCGACTCGCGGCCTTCGCGTCATCGCCGCCGGCCTCGATCAAGACTACCTCGGCCGCCCCTTCCCGCCGATGCCCGAGCTCATGGCCATCGCCGAGGAGGTCACCAAGGTGCACGCCGTGTGCGCCGTTTGCGGCGGCCCCGCGAGCCGCTCGCAGCGCCTCATCCCGCAAGCCACGACCGTGCTCGTCGGCGGCGCCGAGAGCTACGAGGCACGTTGCCGCGGCTGCTTCGAACCACGCGACGTGCCCCGCACCGAGTTCTGATTCAGTCCCGCCGCGCCATCGAATCGAACGGACTGCGCACGCCCGGCATGTTCTTGTCCGCGAAATAAACGCGCAACATGTCGGCCGCGACGTTCGTCGCTTTCACGCGCCACTTCGCCCCGTTCGCCACGAGCACCGACAGCGCGATCTCGGGTTTGTCGCTCGGCGCGAAGCCCACCCACCACGTGTAG
>JANMGF010001655.1:0-3010 GCA_031374535.1 Polyangium sp. (in: bacteria) | reverse complement strand
AGCAAAAGGCGCGCTTGATCGCGTGTGGCGTGGACGGTCCGGTGAAACCCAGCGAAATGAAAGACAAACCTACCCCCCGAGGGCAAACCAGCCGCCCGGCCCGCCGCGAGGTTCCCCAACGTCGTCCGCCGTGAGCGCGCGCAGGAGCGGCTCGGCGGCTGCCCCCGCGTCCATCACGCCGCGCGTCGAGCAACACGGACACGCGTGCTCATTGTGAGCGCCCCCGTTCCCTGATAGGCAAACCGAAGGCCCGAATGAGTGACGATCGATACCACCGCCGCCTCTTCTTGTTCCTCGGCGTCGCGAGCTTCTTCGAGGGGTTCGACACGTTCGCGCTCACCCAGCTCCTGCCCGCCATACGCGCCGAAATGGGCCTCTCGCCGAGCGACGGCGGCTGGCTCGTCGGCGCCATCGGGGCCGGATCAATCCTCTCCTACGGCCTCGTCCGGTATGCCGACCGCGCCGGAAGAAGGGGCGTCCTCGCCGTCACGATCGTCGGGTACGCCCTCTGCACGGCGCTCACCGCGCTCGCCCGAGGCCCCTTCACCTTCGGCGCCGCCCAGATCGCCGCGCGGTTTTTCCTGATCGCCGAATGGTCCTTGAGCCTCGTCGTCGCCGCCGAGGAGTTCCCGGCCGACCGCCGCGGCCTCTACATCGGCGTCCTCAATGCATTGACCGGCGTCGGCGCCATCACCTGCGCGGGCCTCACGCCCCTCATGATCCATTCGCCCCTCGGATGGCGCGGCATCTACGTGCTCGGCACGGCGCCGCTTTTTCTCCTCGCGGTCGCGCGAAGGTCGCTCCGCGAGACGCGCCGCTTCACCGAGCAGGTCGAAGGGACGCTCCTCGTGAAAAGATCGTTCACGCAGATCCTCGCCCCGCCCCACCGCAAGCGGATGCTTTTGCTCGCGCTCATCTGGATGGCGACCTACGCGTGCACCACGAACGCCATCACGTTCTGGAAAGAACACGCGATGGCGGAGCGCGGCTACACGGACGGGCGCGTGGGGCTCTACATTTCGGTCGCCGCCATCGCCGGCATGCCGCTCGCGTTCCTTTCCGCGAAGCTGCTCGACATCCTCGGCCGACGCGGCAGCGCCATCGTCATCTACGTCGCGGTCGTGCTCGGGACCTTCGGTTGTTATCTCGCCGGGCCGCCGCCGCTCGTGCTCCTCGGCCTCGTCCTCGGCATGGCGGGCATCACGGCGTCGGGCTCCTTGCTCGCGGCTTACAATGCGGAGCTCTTCCCGACGGAGCTACGCAGCGACGCTTTCGGGTGGTCGAACCACCTTTTCGGCCGCACCGCCCAATGCATTTCCCCCGTCCTCGTCGGTTACGCCGCCGAATCCGTGGGATGGGGCAAGGCCGTCGCTTCCACCGCCATTTTCCCCGCCCTCGCCCTCGCCCTGATCCTCCTCACATTGCCAGAGACGCGTGGTCGCGAGCTGGAGGATATCGATTGAATGGCGCGGACGTTTTCCGGCGCGACCGCTCGCGACCCTGGTAGGATCAGATCCACCTACGGCATTTCGAGGCTGATCCGCCCGATCACCCCGGCGCGGAATTCGTGCACCAGGATCTCCGCGGCCTTGTGTAAATTGACCACTCCGCCCGGCCGCAGGCCTCCGCGTCTACGCCCTATTTCGATCAAGAGCGCCTCGGGCGACGCAGGCGGCGCGGAGAGCTTGTATTGCGCGACCACGAGCGCGGGGTAATACGCGAGCAGGAGGCCCGCCCCGAACATCGCGATCGTCAGGTAGTCGATCGCCGTATCCGGGATCGAGCCGGCAAACGCGAGACGAAATGCGCGATCCTCGTCGTCGATCCTGGGCCACAGGAGGCCCGGGCTGTCGGTGAGCGTCATCCCGTTCTTCAGCACGACGCTCTGCTGCTCTTTCGTCACCGCGGGCTTGTCCCCGACCTTCGCGACGGGCCGGTTCATCAGCGTGTTGATCAGCGTCGATTTGCCCACGTTCGGCACGCCCGCGATCAACGCGCGCACCTCTTTCGAAGGGCCACGGTGGAGCGCGAGCCCCTTGGAGAGCTCGGCTACCCGCCTACGTGTGTCCTCGGGGCGCGTGGTCGTCGAAGCGAACGCCGAGACACCCGCTTGCCCCTTGAAGTGCTCGAGCCACGCCGCCGTGACCGCTGGATCCGCCAGGTCGCTCTTGGTGAGGACCTTGATGCAAGGCTTGTCCCGGCGTAGCTCGGTGACGACCGGGTTCGCGCTCGACGCGGGCAGGCGCGCGTCGAGGACCTCGATCACCACGTCCTGCGAGGGCATGAGCGCCTCGAGCTCGCGCCGCGCCTTCGTCATGTGACCCGGGTACCACTGCAACGACATGGGCCGCGTTGTAGCTCCATCCGAGGCGGCGGGTGCAACGGCCGGCCGATTGCAATCGAAACACGCGCGACGTTTTTGCAAAATGCAGCGCCTTCGCGTTGGCTGCTACACTCGCGTCGTGCCCGATCCCCCGCCCGAGCGCTCCTCCCGCGTCATGAAGATCCTGGCGTCGCTGGTCGCGCCGTATCGACTCGTCCTCGGCCTCGTGGGGGCGACGGCCATCGGCGCGCTCGTCGTGCTCGGGCCCAAGCTGCTCTTCCCACCGCCGGATCACGTGATCACCGAGCGCCCGACGCCGGCGCTGCTGATGGCCCTCCGCGAGGTGTCGCGGCTCGAGACGGCCGAGGTGCACGTGGAGAAGGTCGTGGATCTGACGGACCGGCAAAGCTCGTTGTTCGGGCTCGTCGAGGCGAAAGACGCGCTCTTGCTCGTGGCCGTCGGGCGCGCGATCGTCGGCGTGGATCTCGGCAAGATGCGACCCGAGGACGTCACGTTCGATGCGAAGACCGGCAAAGCGCGGCTCGATCTACCGGAGCCCGAGGTCCTCTCCGCGATGCTCGACGAGGACGGGACGTACGTCTTCTCGCGGTCGACGGATCTGATGGCGCGGCGCAACGAGCAGCTCGAAGCTGCCGCGCGGAGGCAAGCGCAGCGCGCGATCGAGGC
>JANMGF010001641.1:0-3501 GCA_031374535.1 Polyangium sp. (in: bacteria) | reverse complement strand
AGGGGCACGAGCGCCCGCGTGCGCTCCGGCGTGACCAGGCGTAGCAGCACCGCCCGCGCGGCGCGCTTCTCCTTGCTGCTCAGCGACGCCAGCACCGCGTCGGCGTGGCTGACCAGGGCGCCGGCCACGCCGCCCATGCGGCGGTAGCTGTCCAGGGTGAGCACGTGGCGCTGCCGGTCCCGGCTCTCCCAGAGCATGGCCGCGGTGAACTGCAAGAGCGGCAGCGCCCCTGCCGTGCCCGAGAGCGCGTCGAGCATCTCGACGACCATCGCCTCCGACTCGAACTCGTGGTCCGCCAGCCGGGCCGGCTCGACCAGCGCCATGCGCAGCTCGTCGCGGGTCATGGAACCGAGCAGGAACACCGCGGGTCCGACGAACTCGGCCATCGCGGGCTCCTCGGTCAAGCGATCCAGGAAGTCCGAGCGCATCGACACCACCACCCGCACCGGCGAGCGGGCGTCGTTGGCGACGCCGCGGAGGCAGGCAAGGAAAGTAGCCCGTTCGGAAGCTTCGGCGAGCGTGAATGCCTCCTCGAGCTGGTCGCAGAAAAGCACGATTCGCTCGCGTCGGCGCCGCGCCCGGGCACGCAATAGCTTGCCCAGGTGGTCCGGAGCCGCCTCGAGACGCAGGTAAAGAGCCTCGCGCACCCCGTACCCTGAGATGTAGAGGAACTCGCGGCTCTCGCGGTTCGTCGTCGCGGGCGCGCCGTCGTCGGAGCCATCCCTCTCGAGGCGCAGCAGCAGATCGGCGAGGGCGACGAGCGGGCGGGGGCCGGGGCGAAAGACGAGCCCTTGCCATACATCATCGCCGCGCTTCAGCGCCGGAAGGAGGCCGGCGCGCACGAACGACGACTTGCCGGCGCCGGACGGACCGATGACAGCCAGGAGGGGCTGCTCGGCGAGGCGAGCGACGGCCTGACGCACGGCTCGCTCGCGGCCGAAGAATCTGCCTGCGTCGCCTTCCTGGAAGGCCGCGAGGCCGGAGTACGGCGCTCCGTCGTCGGCCTGGACGGAGCGGTTCGACGACAGCGTCCCCGCAAGCTCGGCGAGCAGCTCGCGGGCCGAGCCGATGCGGTCCTCCCTGCGCTTGATGAGGCAGCGGTCGATGAGCGTCGCCAGCCTGCCTAGCTCGGGGTGCCGCTCGCGCACGCTCGGCATGGGGACGGTCGCATCCGCCACGACGGTGAGGTCATCGGTCGACGGCGGCCCCCCCAGCGTGCCCAGCGGGTGCCGCCCGAGGGCCAGCACGTGCATCATGATGCCCACGGCCCAGATGTCGGTCCGCGGATCCACCGGGGCGCCGCTGAGCTGTTCCGGCGACATATAGGAGGGCGTACCCACCAGCCTTGCCGCGCTGATGCTGCTGCTGGAATCGCCGGAGCTGCGGCCGTCGTCCGCGTTTCGGGCGCCAGCCATGAGCCTGGCAATGCCGAAGTCGAGCACCTTCACCGCGCCCGTATCGGTCAGCATGACGTTGGCGAGCTTCAGGTCGCAGTGGACCACGCCGGCCTCGTGAGCGTGTACGAGCGCCCGCACCACCGGCACCATCAGGTCGACGACCTCGCGCGGCGGCACTGCCACGCTCGCCTCCGATCCATCGGTCGCTGTGGCGCGCGACGCCTGCCACTGACGCAGCGACTGGCCCCGGACATATTCGAGCACCATGTACAACGTGCCCCCGTACTCGCCGACGTCGTACAGGCTCACGATGTTCTCGTGCGTGAGCCGGGCAGTCACGCGCGCCTCGCTCATGAAGTGCTGCGTCTGCCAAGCGCGGGTCGCGTGGAGGAACTTGAGGGCCACCAGGCGGTCCAGCCGCACGTCGGACGCCAGCCACACTTCCCCCATCCCGCCGCGCCCGAGCAGCCGGACGAGCTTGTGGTTGTCGACGGTCACGCCCGCCTGGATGGGCCCCGGCCTGCCCGAGGGAACCATGGGTTCGTCCTCGAGCTTCGCCGTGGCTTCGTCCGCGGGATCCCTGTAAAGAGATCTGCCGGCGGCCGTGATCTTCCCCTGAGATGCCACTCCAGCATGGAATCACCACGCTTCACCGGGGTCAACGCGACACGTCGAGCGCGACTCCCGGCGGCCGGCGCTTTAGACCGAGCCGCGTGGCAAGGGGAAGGCGGGAACGGCAAACTTTATCGCCCGCCTGCCTCGCTCGCGGTGCCGCTCGCGCACGCTCGGCATGGGGACGGTCACATCCGCCACGCTGACGAGGTCATCGGTCGACGGCGGCCCGTCCAGCCTGCCCAGCGGGCGTCGCCCGAGGGCCTCGTGAGTCCTCGATCTGCGTCCCCATCCGTTTCGGTACTCGAGTCATGCGTATTTGCTTGCGGATGGGACAGAGCGCTCGGCGGCGACGCCTTCGATATCGAGGCGCGGTTCGAGGTGGACCAGCGGCCCTCGTCGCGACGGGCGGCGACGTCACGGCCGCGCGGGCGGAGCTGCGGCGCGTGCTCGATTCCGCGCGGCGCACACCCGCGGCACGAACCTCGGCGGGGGGCTGGCTCGGCGCCGTCGACTGCGCGGAACGAAGCCTCGGCCCGGATGACCCCAACCATGGAGCAAATTGATCAACGGCTGAGCAAGTTGCTCAACGGTTGATCAATTTGCTCCACGGTTAAACAATCCTTCTGGCAGCCCGATCCATCCGCAAAGCGCTGGCGAAAAACCATCGGCTTCCGTGGGTGCGGGTGCGTCCCAGGAGCCTGCCGGCGGGCGATTGTCCTCACCCCGCAGGTGAGCGTATTCACAAAATAACCGTTGGTATCACGTTTGCAAATGCATGATGACAAGGACGCTCGCTCGCCGCGGAGCGTCGGCCCCAGACCCCCCCTCGACCTCGATACGATTCCCTTGGAGAAGAGCACATGAACAAGCTTCACCACCTGGCCAGCCTTTCCCTCCTCGCCCTGTCTGCCGTCTTCGGGTCCGCCGCGTGTACCGGCATGAGCTCGGACGAGGAGGAGTTCTCGGCCGACGATTTCGCAGAAGCCGATATCGCAGAAGGCGATGTCGCAGAAGACGAGGAGAACATCGGCGAAGCTCAGGACGCGCTCGTCTACAGCTGCACCAACGTCTCGAACGCGAACTGGACCGATGCCTGGGAGACGCTGGAGACCCAGGTGCTCGCCGAGGTCAACAAGCTTCGCGCCTCCGGCACGACCTGCGGCGGCGTCGTCAAGCCGAAGGTGCCGGCGCTCACGCTCAACACCGCTCTGCGATGCGCGGCGCGTTCCCACTCGAAGGACATGAACGAGAAGAACTTCTTCTCCCACACCAGCTCGGATGGAACCGCCTTCAGCACTCGATTCACCCAGGCGGGGTACGCGTGGAGTGCGGCGGGAGAGAACATCGCGGGCGGCTCGTCGACGGCGGCTGGGATCGTGACCGGTTGGAAGAACAGCACGGGTCACTGCAATGGAATGATGAACCCCACCTACACGAACTTCGCGGCGGGCTACCATTACAAGTCGACCTCGACCTATAAGCACAAGAC
>JANMGF010001629.1:0-3456 GCA_031374535.1 Polyangium sp. (in: bacteria) | reverse complement strand
CAGCCGAGGAGGCAAGCATCCGTGTTGTTGCCATTGCCGTCGTCGCAAGGCTCGACGCCCATTTCCACGAACCCGTCGCCGCAGCTCGCCTTCACGCACTGGTTCAGGCACGTGTCCGTGTTGCTTGCATTGCCGTCGTCGCAAACCTCCGTCCCGGCGTGGACGAACCCGTCGCCGCAGCTCGCCAGCAGGCAGGCGTTCAGGCAGGCGTCCGTGTTCTGCACGTTGCCGTCGTCGCATTGCTCGACGCCGGTCTGCACCTGACCGTCGCCGCACTTCGCGCTGAAGCACGTGTTCAGGCACGCGTCGTTGCTGCTCTGGTTGCCGTCGTCGCATTGCTCGACGCCCGCGCGGATGACGCCGTCGCCGCATTTCGCCTGCGTGCACGCGTTCAGGCAGGCGTCCGTGTTCACCATGTTCCCGTCATCGCATTGCTCGACGCCGGCCAGGGTGTATCCATCACCGCATTTTGCGAGGTTACACGAGTTCAGGCAACCATCCTCGTTGCTCGTGTTCCCGTCGTCGCACGCCTCGACGCCCATCTGCACGATGCCGTCGCCGCAGCTCGGGGCCTTGCACGTGCTCAGGCAGCCGTCGTTGTCGTTGAGGTTGCCGTCGTCGCACGTCTCGACGCCCATCTGCACGTGCCCGTCGCCGCAGCTCGCGCTCTTGCAGCCCATCACGCAGCCGTCGGTGCTCACCATGTTCCCGTCGTCGCATTGCTCGACGCCCGTCTGGACGAACCCGTCGCCGCAGGCCGCCGTCATACACGTCGAGAGACAAACGTCGTTGTTCGACGCGTTCCCGTCGTCGCATTGCTCGGGGCCGTTCTTCAGCCCGTCGCCGCAGTACGGCCCGGGGCCCGAGCAGTCGACCTTGCATTTGCCGTATTGCCCGTTCGCCACGCCGTCGTCGCACATCTCGCCCGCGCCGAGGTTCCCGTCCCCGCAGATCGAGGCCATCGCGAACTCGTAGGCGCCCATGTCGAACGCGGCGCCGTTGATGCCGTCTCCATCGAGCGGCCGCGTCGTGCCTTCGATGTCCTTCAACGGCGCGCCCGTCGCCGTCCCCACGTCGATGCAGAAGCTCGTGCCCTGGAGCTTCAGGTTCGTCGGCGCGCCCACGTAGAGCGGGTTCGCGCTGATGCACCCGATCCCCGCCGTCACGCTCGAATAATTCGTCGAGTTCCCCCACACGTCCGAATACGTCACGGTGGCGGCCGTCGCGCCCTGCCCCGTCCCGCGGAACACGCCGGTCGAGTTGTTCGTCACGATCGCGTTCTTGATGTTCAGCGTCGCGCTCGAGCCCGTCGTCGCGTTCACCGTGAGGCCGGTGCCGTTCCCGTTCACCGTCGCGTTCGTCACGTTCACCGTGACGGTCGCCGCGCCCGACGCGTCGATCCGTACGCCGTCGTAGGAGTTGTTCCGGACAATCGCGTTCGTCAGCGACCCGGCGCCCTTCCCGAGGAAGTACGCGCCGTAATAGTTCGTGTGCACCGTCAGTCCGTCGATCGCCTGCGTCCCGTCCGCGATGTAGAGGCCGTACTGCGCCTCCGTGATCACCGCGTTCGAAAGCACGTTCCCCGTCGAGGACGCGAAGAGCTGCACGCCCCACCATTGCGCCGTGCCCGTGCTCGTCGACTCCAGCACGACTTGCTGCGACGCCGTCCCGCCGGCCTTCAGCGAGCCCCGCACGAGCAGCTCCGACTCCGCCGTGTCGGAGCCCGCCCCCATCGCGTCCGACGTCGCGAAACGCACGACGACGCCCGGCTCGATGGTCAACGTCACCCCGGGCGCGACGGTCAGATCGCCGGTCGCCGAATAAGGCGAGCCTCCGAGGCCGAGCGTCGTGTTCGTCCACAAGGTGCCGAGCAGCCCGCTCGTCGCATCACCCGCGAAGGGCAACGCGCCGATGTCGCCGCCGGTATCCCCCGCGAATCGGCTCGGCGAGTTCGAGGTGATCCGCAGGTTCGACGGCGACGCGACGTAAAGCGGGTTCGCGGAGAACGTCCCCGTCCCCGCCGACACGCTCGAATAATTCGTCGAGTTCCCCCACACGTTCGAATACGTCACGGAGGCGCTCGTCGTGCCTTGCCCGGTCCCGCGGAACACGCCGGTCGAGTTGTTCGTCACGATCGCGTTCTTCACGGTCATGGTCGCGCTCGAACCCGTCGTCGCGTTCACCGTGAGGGCGGTGCCGTTCCCGTTCAGCGTCGAGCTCGTCACGTCCACCGTGACGATCGCGGCGCCCGAGGCGTCAATCCTTACGCCGTCGTAGGAGTTGTTGCGGATGACGGCGTTGGTGATGCTCCCGGCGCCCTTGCCCAGGTAATAGACACCGTAATAGTTCGTGTGCAGCGTGAGAGCATTCAACGTGGGCGCGCCGTCGCTCACGCGGATGCCGTACTGCGCGCTCTGCACGATGAGGTTCGTCGTCGTGAGCACGGCCGTCGGCGTGTCCACGACCATGCCGTACCACTGCGCCGTTCCCGTCGTCGTGGCGCGGAAGTTCACCGGGCTCATCGCCGTGCCCTGGACCTCCAGCGTGCCGCGGATGGTCATCTCGACCTCGGCCGAATCGAGGCCACTCGCGAGCCCGTCGGACGTCGAGAACTGCACCTCCGTGCCCGCCTGCACCGTGAGCTTCGCCCCCGCGGGGATGATGATGTCCCCCTGCACGAGGTACGGGCTCCCGGCTGCGGTCCAGGTCTGGTTGATGATGTTGCCGCCCGGGATCGTCGTGGCGGCCTCCGCCGCGCGCGGTGAAACGAGCAAAATGAGAGCCCATAAAAGGGCGATCCAGGGAAATACGAGCGCGATGGGGCGCTTCATGGCTAGCTCCTCGAGGAACGTTCTTGCAAGGCGCGGGGCGCGATCCCCCGCGGCCCGGCGAAGGCGCGACGCTACTCCAAGCGGTTTCCCGACTCAACGATCTCCATCGATCTCATGCTTGCTCGGGCCGCAGGGTCGGAAGCGATGACGGGGAGGCGGGAGGAATCATTGACGAGTATCCTCGCCTCGGGGGCCTTGCCTTCGAGCCGCTTCCATGCACCAATGGGCGGTGATGCGTGGTTACGACGACGAGGAGGCCGGAGAAGAGACGGGCGCGTTTGGTCCGCTCTTCGACAACGGCGGCACGCTCGCCGTCCTCGCGCTGCCCGAGCCGGGGCTCCCCGCGCCTCTGCCCCGCGCCTCGTTCCTCGTCGCCTACGACAGGCTCGCCGAGCTCGCCTCCGCTGCACGAAAGCCCGCCTTCGCCGTGGGGGTCGTGGATCCACGCGCACGGGTCGTCGCGGCCGAGCTCTGCGAGGCGGGCTCTCCGCTCACGATCGGCCGGCATACGAAGTGCCGCCTGCGTTTGCCTTCGGTCGCGATCTCGCTGCGCCACGTCGCCGCGCTCGTCCTCGCCGACGCCGGCGCGCCCCACCTCCACGTCTGGGATCTCAACACGAAGCTG